>JBIKLM010000022.1:0-20719 GCA_044359835.1 Planctomycetota bacterium | reverse complement strand
GCTTGCTCGGGCTCTGTGAAGTGGCCGAGCGCTGGCCGCAGCGCTTCGACTTCGCGCACCTGTATGTGGGGCAGGGACTGATGATGCTGGCGGTGCTGCTGCTGTTCGTGGCCAGCGCGGCGGGGCCCGGGCGCGGCCCGATCAATCTTCGTTCAAGGGCGGTACAAAGCTGAGCAAAGCGGCTTCGAGGCGCAGGGGCTCTCTACACAGGCTTGATTCGGAGCGCGGCCCGCGGGCGCCTAGCCTCGGCCCGTCCCCCAGCCGATCTCCCCCATGCGTCAGCCCCGTCCCGACCGCTCTCCGGCCTCCTCCACCCCCGCCGCGGGTTTCGACCGCCGCGCCCTGCTGCGCCGCTCGCTGATCGGCGGCATCGGCGTCAGCGTCTTCGGCCGCACCACGGCGATCGCCGCCAGCGGATCCGGCGGCCTGATCGACGGCTTCGGCCCGCTGCTGGCCCCGGACCAAAACGGCCTGCAGCTGCCCGCCGGCTTCAGCTCGCGCGTGATCGCCACCTCGGGGCAAGCGGTGCCCGGCACCTCCTTCGTCTGGCCGGCGGACCCCGACGGCGGCGCCACCTTCCTGACCCCCGACGGCGGCTGGGTCTATGTGTGCAATTCGGAGCGTTCGAGCGGCCTGGGCGGCGTCAGCGCGATCCGTTTCGACGTGGCCGGCAACGTCACGCAGGCCTACTCGATCCTGACCGGCACCACGCGCAACTGCGCCGGCGGCCCGACCCCCTGGGGCACCTGGCTGTCCTGCGAAGAGACCACCAACGGCGAGGTCTACGAGTGCAGCCCGCTGTCGCCGGGCTCCCAGGGCATCAAGCGCCCCTGGATGGGCAAGTTCCAGCACGAAGCGGCCGCGGTCGATCCGATCCGGCGCGTGATCCTGCTGACCGAGGACCGCAGCGACGGCCTCCTGTACCGCTTCCGGCCCAGCAACTACCCGGATCTCTCCAGCGGCACGCTGGAAGCCGCCCAAATCCTCGGCAGCGGTTCGATCGCCCTGGGTCAAGTGCGCTCGGTGACCTGGCTGCCGGTGCCCGATCCGACCGTCAGCGGCGGCACCGCCACGCGCTTCCAAGTCCCGGCCGCGACGCGCTTCAACGGCGGCGAGGGCGCCTGGTATCAGGACGACGTGGTGCACTTCACCACCAAGGGCGACAACCGCGTCTGGAAGTACGACTCGGCGGCCGACACGATCGAAATCATCTACCAGGCCAACCTGAGCCCGACCCCGCAGCTGACCGGCGTCGACAACGTGTTCGTGACGCCCGCCGGCGAGGTGCTGGTGGCCGAGGACGGCGGCAACATGGAGATCGTTGCTCTGACGCCGAGCGGCGCCGTCAAGCCCGTCATCCGCCTGCCGGGCGTGAGCGGCAGCGAGATCACCGGCCCCGCGCTGTCCCCGGACGGCCAGCGGCTGTACTTCAATTCGCAGCGCAACCCGGGCCGCACCTACGAGGTGCGCGGCCCCTGGACCGCCTTCAGCGCCGGCGCGCCGGTGCCGGCCTTCGGCAACCTGGCCGGAGCCGTGACCGCCGCCGCCCTGGTGGGCGCCAGCGCCCTGCTGGCCCGCCGCGAGGACCTGGGCGGCGCCAGCGCGCGCTGACCAGAGGCCCGTGCGGCTCGGGCCGGGCCGAAGGCTGGGCCAGCCGCTCCGCTCGGGCCGGCAGCGCTCAGCTCGCGGCAGGCGCGCGGAGCCTGACGACAGACAAGAAGAAATAGCGATCGGCGCGCCGCGTCGATCGCGAACCCAGTGCCCGCCCCATGGCGGGACGAAGACGACCCGCAGGCTGGCGGGCCGATCGGGCGCAGCCCGAATCGATCGCCTGCAGGCCTGCCAGCTCGAACAGCGCCCCAGGGCGCTGTGCGCTCCCCCATCAGGCCTCCCTGCCCCTTCGATCCTATGGCGCAACAACCCCTCCCCGGTTTCCAGCCCAGCCGCCGCGGCCTGCTGAAGGGCGGAGCCTTCGGCGGCCTCGGACTCAGCCTGTTCGGAGGCCCGACGGTGATCGCGGCCCCGTCGCCGGCTTCCGCCGCCGACGGCTTCGGGCCGCTCTTGCCCCCCAACCAGGACGGCCTCGAGCTGCCCGCGGGTTTCGCCTCGCGCATCGTGGCGGTCAGCAACCAGGTCGTGCCCGGCACCAGCTTCGTCTGGCACACCGACCCCGACGGCGGCGCGACCTTCGCCACGCCGGACGGCGGCTGGGTCTACGTGTCCAACGCGGAACGCTTGGCGGGCGGCACCAACGCGATCCGCTTTGCCGCGGACGGAGCGATCCAATCCGCCTACCGGATCCTCAACAACACGCTGGCCAACTGCGCCGGCGGGCCGACCCCCTGGGGCCGCTGGTTGTCCTGCGAGGAGACACCCTTCGGGCGCGTCTACGAGTGCGATCCGTTCACACCCAATTCCCAGGGCGTGGCGCGCCCTGCCATGGGCGTGTTCCAGCACGAAGCGGCCGCCGTCGATCCGATCGGCAGGGCGGTCTACCTGACCGAGGACCGCGAAGACGGTTTGTTCTATCGCTTCCGGCCCACCAACTACCCGAACCTGTCGAGCGGCGTGCTCGAGGCCTGCCAGGTGCTGGATCCCCAGGGCCAGGGCCCGATCGCCCCGGGCCAGGAGCGTCCGCTGGTCTGGTTTCAGGTCCCCGACCCGACCGTGCAGTTCTTCATCCCCACGCGCTTCCAGGTGCCCCAGGCCACGCGCTTCAACGGCGGCGAGGGCTGCTGGTACGAGGGCGGCCTGATCCACTTCACCACCAAGGGCAACAATCGGGTCTGGAAGCTCGATCCGGCCACCCAGCGGCTCAGCATCGTCTACGACCTGGCGAGCAGCGCCAATCCGCAGCTCTCGGGCGTCGACAACGTCTTCGTGGCACCCGGCGGCGACGTGTTCGTGGCCGAAGACGGCGGCAACATGGAGATCGTCGCCTTGACCTCCTCCGGAGCGGTCAAGCCGGTCGTGCGGGTGTTCGGCACCAGCGGCAGCGAGATCACCGGCCCGGCCCTGTCCCCCGACGGCACCCGGCTCTACTTCAGCTCCCAGCGCAACCCCGGCCGCACCTACGAAGTCAGCGGCCCCTGGCTGGGCCAGAAATCCACCGCCGCCGTGCCCGCCCTCGGCAACCTGGCCAGCGCCCTGACCGCCGCCGCCCTAGCCGCCACCGCCGCCCTGCTCAGCCGCCGCGACGAGCTCTCCGCCCAGGCCCACCGATCCACGGGCCCCTGAGGTCTGTCCCGACCGTTCCCAGCGCACCGCCACCCCCAGCCGACTGCCAAGGAAAGCCGACCTCCCTTTGGGAGCCCTGGGGAGCGGGTTCAGGCCCTATTCGCGCCGCCGCTGGCTCCAGAGGCCGCGTGCCCGGTGTTCAGCCGGACTTGCCGGCGTTCCCATCAGCTTTCCACCAAACGGCGCCCAGGACCGGCGCTCCCACAGATTGTCTGCAGGGATCGGGTACTGAATCCTCGATTCCTGCGGTCCGGTGCATGACCCGCGCACCTTCTGGGACCGATCCGAACGATAGAAGCCCTGCACCCTCGCGAACCAATGGATCGCAATTCCCGAAACGCACGCGAGCCTCGAAAGCCGGACTCATCTGGATCGGAAACCTCGCGCATCCATCGAGCAGAGCGTTTTGGTCGAGAAGGTCCATGGATCCAGGCTCGCATCGGATCAACCTGGGCCTCGGTGCTCCCACCCCCCCCGGGGCCGCTCCAATGCCAATCTGCGCTCGGTTCCCGCCCACCGCCGGGGGTGGAACCCGGATGCCTGTTCCGGCCGCCGTGTCGCGGCTGATGGTCCACGCCTGGCCCGGCAACCTGCGCGAGCTCAAGTCCGCCCTGGCCTTCGCGGCGGTGCTCTCGGAGGGCGCGCCGCGGGCCGAGCCCGAACACCTGCCGCCCGGGCTGCGCGCGAGCCCCGCGGAGACGCCCGCTCTGGCCCCGGAATCCGCGGGCCCGGCGGCCGCTGGAGCGTCCCTGGAGACCCTGCGCCGCGAAGCCCTGGAGCGGGCCCTGGCACGCCAGGGCGGCAACGTCTCCGCGGCCGCGCGGGAGCTGGGCCTGGCGCGCTCGACGGTGTATCGCTTGGCGCGGCGCTACGGGCTGGCGGCCCGTTGACAGGCCGTTGACGGGCGCGGATGGCGGCCCGGCTAAGGTGGCGGCCATGGAGACGAAGGCCAGGCGCGCCCTCGGCGGCCGCGAGGTGGGGCTGTTGGGCGTGGGGCTGTTGGCGGCGGCGCTGCTCTTGTGGGCCGGCTGGCAGACCCGCGAGCGCGCCCGCTGGCGCGGCGCGGCGGAATTTCAGCGCCTAGCCGGCGACGCGGAGCGGCGGATCGAGCGCGCGGCCGCGGAGCTGTTCGAGCGCGACGGGGCGCCGCCCGGCGCGCGCTTCGCCTTCGAGCTGGCGGCGCCGCAGGCGCCGGTCCCGCTGCTCGAGCTGGCGCCATTCCCTGCCGAGGGCTGGTCCGATTTCGACCTCGAGCTGAGCGCCCTGCAGCGCCCGGGCCCCGCCGAGCTGCGCCTGGCGGCCCTGGAAACGCTGCTGGCCGCCCAGCCCGCCGCGGCGCGCCGCCCCGCGGGCCTGCTGCTGGCCGTGCAGCTCTCGGCCGCCGCGCCGCGCCCCGAGAGCCTCGCCACCTGGCTCCGCGCCGCTCTCGACGTGCCACCGGAAGCCGCCTTCGAGGGCCATTCGATCCTGGCCCTGTGCCTGCTGGCCGGGGCCGCCGGCGGGCCCGCCGAGCTGCTCGAGGAAGGCGCCGCGCGGGCGATCGGCGCCTGGGCCGCCGGCCAGCTGGCCTGGCCCGCGCCTGCGGATCGCTTCGAGCTCGGCGCCGAGGGCCCGCGCTGGCGGGCCGATCCACGCCCCGCGGTTTTGCTCGAGCGGCTCACGGCGCTGCTCGGGCCCGAGCAGCGAGCCGCCCTGGCGGCAAGCCTGGCCCAGCTCGCGGATCCGGCCGCGCGCCAGGCGCGCGCCTTCGCCGCCGCCGGGCCGCTGCCGTCGGTCCAGGGTCCGAACAGGGGGCCGGGGCTCGCGGGCGAGCCGACGGCGCCCGGGCGCTGGACGCCGCTCCTCGAGCGCGGCGCGGGCTGGTGGTGGCGCGGGCGCGGCGCCCTGCCGCCGCGGGTCGCCTGGATCCCGGAGCCGGCGCTGGTCGAAGAACTGGAAGGCGCCGCCGCGGCCGACCAAGCCGGATTTCGCCTGCAGCCCGCCAGCGCCGCGCCGCCCTCGGGCGCCTTCCGGGGCCGACCCCTGGACCTGGGCCCGGGCCTGCCGAGCCTGTGCCTGGCCCACGAGGATCCCGAGGGGCTGGAGCGCCAGGCCCTGGCCGCCAGCGCGCCCCTGCGCGCCGGCGCCTACACCCTGGCCGCCTTGCTGCTGGCCGCGGCGGCCCTGGGGGCCCGCGCGCTGGCCCGCGAACGCCGCCTGGCCGAGCTCGAGCAGCGCTTCGTGGCCGGCATCTCCCACGATCTGCGCACGCCCCTGGCCTCGATCCTGCTGATGTCCGAGAGCCTGGCGGCGGGCCAGGTGCCGCCCGAGTCCCAGCGCCAGCGCTACTTCCCGGCCCTGCAGCGCGAAGCGGAGCGGCTGCGGCGGCGCGTCGACGATCTGCTCGATTTCTCGCGGCTGCGCCGCGGCCTCGGGCCGCGCCTCTCGCCCGAGCCGGTGCGCCCGGCGGCCCTGGCCGCCGAGCTCGAGGCCGAGCTGCGCGAGGAGTGCGCGCGGGCCGGCGTGGCGCTCGAGTTCTCGACCGCCGAGTTGCCGGAGGAGCTGGTGCTCGACGCGGACGCCCTGCGCCGCGCGCTCGGCAACCTGGTCGGCAACGCCCTGCGCCATTCGGGCAGCCCGAGCGTCGAGGTGCGCCTGCGCGGCCGGCCCGACGGGCTCGAGATCGAAGTCGCCGATCGCGGCCGCGGCATCCCGGCGGGCCAGCGCGAGCGCGCCTTCCTGCCCTTCGTGCAGCTGGCCGGAACGCGCGCCGAGCTGGGCGGCTCGGGCCTCGGGCTCAGCATCGTGCGCGAGCTGGCCCGCGCCCACGGCGGCGACGCGCGCCTGGTCGAACAGACCGGCCCGGGCACGCGCATCCGCCTCTCTTTCCAAGAACTCGAGCCCGCATGAGCCCCGCCCGGATCCTGCTGATCGAAGACGATCCGAGCCTGTCCATGGCCCTTGGCGACGCCCTGCGCGCCGCCGGTTTCGAGCTGCTCGAAGCCAGCGACGGCGAGCGCGGCCTGCAGCTGGCCCTGAGCGCCGATCCGGCGCTGATCCTGCTGGACCTGATGCTGCCCAAGCGCGATGGCCTGAGCGTGCTGAAGGCCCTGCGCGAGGATCGCGTCAGCGCGCCGGTGCTGATCCTCTCGGCGCGCGGCGAAGAGTGGGACCGCGTGATGGGCTTCGAATACGGCGCGGACGACTATCTGAGCAAGCCGTTTTCGATGCGCGAGCTGCTGCTGCGCATCCAGGCCGCCCTGGCGCGCGCCGAAGGCCGCACGCCGGGCATCGCCGAGCCCGGGCGCGCGGCGCGCTTCGGCGCGGTGGCGGTCGACTTCGCGGCCTATTCGCTGACCAACGCCGGCCAGCGCCACGGGCTGTCGCGACGCGAGCTCGAGCTGTTGCGCTACTTCCTCGAGCACGAGGGCCAGACGCTCGAGCGCCTGGCGATCCTGGACGCGGTCTGGGGCCGCGACCAGGACCCGACGCCGCGCACGGTCGACATGCACGTGCTCAAGCTGCGCCGCAAGATCGAAGAGAATCCCGAAGCGCCCCGGCACCTGCTGACGGTGCACGGCGTCGGCTATCGCTTCGTGCGCCGGCCCGAATGAAGCCCGAGAGCGGCGGGAACGTGGACCGGGCGACGCGATCGCGGGGCGCCGAGATCTCGAAGCTTCGGGGGATCCAGGATCCTGAAGCTGCAGCATCCCGCGCTTTCTCGGCTGCAAGGCTAAAGCGATTCAGCGCCCAGGGCCCCGAGCCGGCCCCCGCTGCGGCGCGTGTTGACAAAGCGTTGACCAGCCCGAGCCGACCCGCTGACAAGCTGGACGCGGGCCGGTCGTAGAACGGGGTGCGAGGCCGAGAGGCCTGCTCCGCACGACGACACCCTTCCAATCCAAACCATGCAGCCCCGTTCCGATCATTACCCCGCTCGCTCCTCCTTCGCCGGCCTCTGGCTCGGCCCCCTGTTGGCGCTGTGCCCGAGCGGCGCGCCGCAGCAAGCGCCCCTCGCAGCCCCCGAATGGGCCGCGCGCTTCGCCGGGCCCGACGCGCGTTTCGACGCCGCCGAGCTGGAGCGCGCCCTGGCGGAGCTCGACCTCGATCGCCGCTCGAGCGGCGATCTGAGCACGGCCCTGGCCCGCGCCCGGGCCCTGTCCGACCGGCTGCGGGCCGAGCCCGCGCAGGCTGCCGAGGCCGGACGCGCGGAGCTGGATCTCGCGATCCGCTGCGCCCTGGGGGAGCTGCTGCTGGACAGCGGCGCTCCGGCGGAGGCCTGGAGCCTGCTGCAAGCGGGCCTGCCGGCCACGGCCGGCGATCAACCGCCGCCGGCCGCCACGGAGCGCCTCGCGGCGCTGCGCGAGCGCGCGCGCACGAGCCTGGCCGCCAGCCTGGGGCTGGCCACAGCGAGCCCCCAAAATGCCCTGGAGCAGGCCGTGGAAGCGGCTCTGGTGGCCTCGCCCACCAGCCTCCCGCGCCTGCGCGCTCTGGGCAAGGCCGCGGTGCCGCACCTGCAGGCCCTGTGCCGGCGGGACCGCGACCTATTCCCGACGGTCGATCGGCAAGACCCGCTCACGGGGCTCGCGGAGGTGGATCCCCAGGCCTTCCTGGACCTCGCGGTGGCGGAATTCGAAGCCGGGGGCATGGTCTGGCGGACGCGGCTCCTGCGCCCGGCCAGCACGCTCCTGGAATACGAGTTCAGAAAGGAAAAGATCCGGGTCGCGCTGGGCGACGACCTGGACCGCCTGTTGGAGCGCCTGCTTCTCGATCCCGCCACGGCCGCGGCGCTCTGGAACGAGCTCAATCCGTACGGAGGCTTCTTGCATCATCTGCCGCGGGTCTGCGTTGGTTTGTCGGAGGCTGTGCACGCGAGGGAGCCAGCTGATGGCTTGGGTGAGATCCTCTCGGACCTGCAGTTCCGGGACGCGGTGATCCCGGTGGCGGAGCGCTTGGCGACTTCGCCGGTGGATGAGCTTCGACTGCGCTTCGCCCGAAGGGTCCGAGACTATGTAGGTGAAGAACCGGAGGCCCGTCGGGTGCTGCTCGGGCTGGCCCAAGATCCCCTCGAGGACATCCGCCTCGTGGTCGCACAAGTCCTGTCTGAGACGCGCAGCGCCGAGGAACGGCGGGTGCGGGTGCGGCTGCTCGAGGATCCGGCGGCGCCGGTGCGCGTCGCCGCCCTGGCGAACCTCTTTGGAGAAGACAGCCGACTGCGGCAGACCGGTCCAGGCCCGCTCGGGCTGCCCCTCGCCGATGCGGAGGCCCTCGCGGCCTTGGGACGGGCCAGCCAGCGCTTCGATCCGAATTCTTCGGGTGCTTGGGGAAGCCTGGTCTGGCTGCTGCCTGCGGAGCCCCAACGGGCCTTGCTGGAACGCATGCTGGCCAGCGGTCAACTGGACCTGATCTCGTACATCGCCGGCGGACTGTCCGATGGTCGGGTCGGTGATCCGGCCGTCCGGCGGGAACTCCTGATCGAATTGGCGCGCGCCTGCGAGCCGCTCGACGGAGGGGACGGTCTGATCCGCGCAGCGACCTCGAGAGGGGTCGAGCAGCCCGAAACCTTTGCGACCCTGCTCGAGGCGGCCATCGAGATGCGGCTGGAAAGACTGCTGCAGGCGCTGACCTGGGAGAGAAGGCTTGGCCCAGGCGAGACCGACTACCAGGCGCGCCATCAGCTGGGAGAGCTGGACCCCGCCCTCGCCGGACGGCTGATCGGGGCCCAGTGCACCCCCCAGCGCCCACTCGAGGCCAGTCTCGCGATCCTGGCCAATCTGGATCAGGCGCCCGCGGAGGCCCTGCTGGCGGTGATGCACGAGGGCGCACAGCGACCTGAACTGCGCCTGATGGCCATGGCCGGCGCCTTGAAGGCCGGCGAGCCCGAGGCTCTCAGCCTGTTCCAGGAACCGGAGGTCTGGCCGGCGCTCGAGTCGGCGCTGGAGTCGACGTTGGCCGTGGGAGGCGGTTCGTTGCGCTGGCTGAGTGGGTTCAACACATCGATAGCTTGGGTCTCGGGCCCGCTGCGGAACCAGCTGGCCAAGGCGGCCCTCGATGCGGAGCAACTGGGCGACCTGTCCGCGCAGTGGCTGGTCTCCAAACTGGTCCTCGAGGCCCCCGAGGGTCCCGAGCTGGCCGCGCGGGCGGTCGCACGCTGGCGGCCAGAGCTGCGCGCTCCCCTCAATCGACTCTTGGTCCGTTTCGTGCTGGTGGAGGCGCAGGGTCTGCCGTCCGTAGCGCTCGATCTCGAGCTGCTGCGCATCGCGCTGGGCGACCCGCAACTGTCGGAAACGGCGTTGAACGTGATCGTGAAGCGGGGAGGTTCGGCCCTCACGAGCTTGATCGGCGAGGAGCTCGATCGGATTCGGCCGGTCGAGGATGAGGGCGAGCGCTTCTGGATCGTAGGCACGCAGGCGCTGCTGACCGGTCTCGCTCGTCTCGGCAACCCGACCGCCCTGGCGCTGCTGGCGCGCGAAGCCCAGCTCAACCCGAGCGCAGTGGTTCGTAAGGTCAGCCTCCAACAGCTCGAAAGCGTGCGCCGCCTGCAGGAGGCCGTGCGCTGGATCGACGAATCCGGGCGCCTGCCGCGCACGCGGGCGGAGGCCAGCGCCGAGCTGCTGGAGCTGTTGCAGAGCCCCGATCGGCGCCAGCGGCTCGGGGCCATCGAGGGGCTGGGGGCCCTGGGGCAGCCGGAGGTCCTGCCGGACCTGGTGCGATTGCTGTCCGGGGCGGACGCGGAGTTCGAAGCGGCCCTGCAGCGGGCGATCGCACGCATCGCCGCCAACCCCGTCCCCGCCAGCGCGCCGCAGCGCCCCTTCGTCGAGCCCGAGCCGTCCGGCGAGGGCCAAGGGGAGGACGGGGAGGCCGCGGGCAGCGATGAATGACGGGCTGGCGGGCTGACAGGCTGAGAAACAATCGACTCGGGCTGCGCCCGAGCAGACATACCAGCCTGTCAGCATGCCTTTGGGCCGCCATCCGGCGGCCGCAGAGGCTGGCCGCGGTGCAGCGCGCCGAGGCCAACCTCCGAGCGGGTCGGGCGGGCTCGCGAGCTCCCGTTGCGGGCCGCCGCGCCCGCCTGACCGCCTGGCGAGCCCGCCGGGCGGCCAGGGCGCGCGGCGGCCCCGGGGGCTCGGCGACGCTGCCGGCGGTTGCAGGGCCCTCCCGGGGCTGGGAGCCGGCTGGCCGCGCGGCCCAAGCACCGCGGCCCAGGGGGCCGATGGCCAGGCCATGGCTCCCTCTCCGACCAGGCTCTCGAACGAAGGCAGCGCCCCTGGACTCAACGCCGACGCCGGACCCGGCGCTTCGCCGCTGGCGGCGCGGGGCCCCGCGGCAGCGCAGCCGCTGGGGCATCCGCTGGCGCAGACCATGGCACAGACCATGGCGCAAACGACCGCTCCCGGAGCGGCACAGGCCGCGCCGTCGGACTCGCCGCGGGCCGCGACCGGGGAGGCGCTCGCGCCCGCCGCACAGGCCCTGGCTGCGGCGCGCACGCGGGTGCGGCGGCTGGTCGATCGCGGGGAGCTCGTGCTCGCCAACATCGAGGCGATCCGCGCCCTGGCCCAGAGCGCGCCCGGGGCGCGCGCGGACCTGCTCAGCGACCTGGGCGTGCTGCGCTACCAGGCCGGGGATCGCACCGGCGCCCTGGCGCTGCTCGAGGCCGCCCTGGCCGAGGCGCCGGAGCACCGCCTGGCCCACAAGAACCTGAGCGAGGTGCGGCGCCTGCTGCCGGAGCCCAGCGCCATCTCCGTCGATGCCCACCGCCCCACCGGCGCGGCGGCGGTCAGCCCCTGGCTGCTGGAGGGCCTGCGCCATGTGGACCAGGTCCTGGGCCTCGAGGGCCGCGAGGTGGTCGAGCTGGGTGGCTCGGTGCCGGCCGAGGCCCTGCGGGGCTTCGGCGTGCGGCGCTGGACGGCCTTCGACCTGATGACCGAGCCGATCGAAACGCCCGAATACCGCGTGCTGGTGGGCGATGCGGCTGCGCTGCCGGCGGCCCCCGAGAGCTTCGACCTGGCCTTCAGCATCTGCGCCTTCGAGCACTTCGGCGACGTGGGCGCCGTGTTGGCAGAGGCCCACCGCGTGCTGCGCCCGGGCGGCTTCCTGTTCGCGCAGTTCTCGCCGATCTGGACCAGCTCGCTCGGCCACCACGTGTGGCTCAAGGAGCAGGGCCGCACGATCTTCACCTTCAACGACAAGGCCCTGCCGCCCTGGGCGCACCTGCTGCTCGACGAGCCCGAGCTGGCCGCTTTCCTGAGCCTGACCCGCGGGCCGCTGATCACGCGCCGTACCTGCGACTACATCTTCCGCAGCCACGACGTCAACCGCGTCAGCGAAGCCCGGTTCGGCGCGCTGCTGGCGGAAAGCCCCTTCGAGATCCTGGTCCTCGAGCCCTGGGGCGGAGAAGAGCGTCCTTCGCCGGCATTGCGCGCCGAGCTGCTGCGGCGCTGCCCCGCGGGCGGCGATTTCGCCAGCAACGGCCTGCGCTGGATCCTGCGCAAGGCCTGAGCGAAATCGGCCAACGGCGCCGGATCGACGCGGGCGCCGGAGCCGAACCGCGCGCGGGCCTCGCCGCCGCCAGGCGGCGGGCCGCGGGTCCCGCATTGGCGCCGGCATCCGATTTCGCGCCAGCCTGCGCGGAGCCGCGGGCCGCGGGCACACGGCCCGCCCCGCCATGGCTCCGAACGGCGCGGGGCCCGCGCCGCCGATCGACAGCGCGGGCCCCGTCGAGCTGCGGCGGGCCGCGGGGCGCGGCGCGCCGATCAGAGCGCCTTCACTGGATCTGGATCAAGGCCGCGTCGGAGATGCCGAAGGGGGCCGGGAAGGGCGGGATGGCCACGAAGGCCACGTAGAAGCCGAGGCCCGAGAGATTCGGGTTGTTGGGCAGGAGGATCACGCCGGGCGCCGTGCCGTTCGGCAGGAACGCCGCTTGGAAGCCGAAGAAGACGCCCGAGCCCGCCAGGCTGGCCTGGAGCAAAGCGTCGAAATTGAGCGGGATCGTGCCCGCCACCGGCGGGTTGCCGGAGACCACCGGGATGCCCGGGTTGTTGCCCAGGCTGGCCGCGGCGATGAAGGGCACGCCCGCGAAGCCCGGCGCGGTGAAGGTCAGGGTAGCCAGGCCGCCGGGCGGCACCGGGCTGCCGCTGACCGAGACCTGCAGCGGGTTGGTCGGTCCGGCGTTGGTCGAGCAGGCGCGGATGGCCCAATTGCCCGAATAGAACAGCGGGCAGAGCGGGAATCCGGAGACGGTCGCCAGGGCCGGGTCGCGCCAGCCTTGGCCCTCGATGAAGATCAGGTTCTTGCCCTGCGGCGTGATGCTCGGGTTGCAGCCGAACAGGCCGCCCTGGGTGTTGTCGGTGAAGAAGTTGGTCTGGAAACCCGTGGCGCAGGCGCCGTTGGGGTTGAAGCGCATGCGGAAGGCAACCACGAAGTCATTGTCGCCGGCGCCGTTGACGACCACGTTGTAGGGCGTCAGGTCGAACTCGTTGATGCCCGAGCTGGTGACCTGGAAATTGGCGCCGGTGGCCTGCTCCAGGTCGAACACCTTGGGTCCCAGGGTCGCCACGGCGCCCGCGAACGAGACGCCGTTGTAGATCTCCACGTTGACCAGGGCCGTGGCGCCCTGGGCGCCGCCGGCGGAGGCGAAGCCGACCGCCACGCGCTGCAGCTTCTGGGGCGTGCCGCCGGGCAGCAGGAAACGCGCGCCGCAGGCCTCGTCTTCGCACAGCCCCGGGATCACCGAGAGGGACAGGGCGCCGCTCGGATTGGCCGGCAGGATGTCGTTCTTGAAGAAGTTCTGGCCCGGGCAGCTCTGGGACCAGGCCGGGACGGCGGGGCCGAGCAGCAGGGCGGCAGCGCACAGCAGACGATGGAGCAGCATGGGGAGACCGGGTTGGGGAGGCGGCCGGGCGCCGGGGGCGCCGGGCGGGGAGGGCCCGATCGTCCGGGGGTGTCTCGGAATGCGCAAGCCGGGGGGCCCACGCGGGGGCGCCCCCCCCTGGATGTCCGGGCGGGGGGCCGGCCCATGGCCCCTCTCCAACGGCTCCCCGGGACCCCGAAGCCCGCAGCGGCAAGCCCGAAAGGCGCGGGGCGGGCGCCCGCTAGGGAACGTGCCCGCAGGCGCGCGCAGCGCTGGAACTCCCCGCGGGGCGTCCGTCCGAACTCCGCAAACGACCCGGGAACCGTGTTTCAGCCCTCGGGAGGCTCCGAGCGCCGCGCCGCGGGGATGCACAGGTCCGGATCGCCGCAGGCCAGGAAAGCCGCCCAGACGAAGGGATGCCGGTCGCGGGCGCGCTCGGCGAGCTGGGCCTGCTGCTGGGCCCGCCCGAGCGGCATGCCCGCGGCCAGGGCCGTGTGCAGCGCGACCATGGCGCTGGCCGAAGCGCGGTCCTCGACCGGCCACAGGCTCGAGACCACCGCGCCCGCGCCGGCGCGCAGCAGGGCCTGCTCGGGTCCGTAGAGCTCGTCCGAGCGCGAGCGCCGCGCGCGGCCCGTCTCGCAGCCCGATAGGCTGACCAGCGCGCCGCCGAGCTCGAGCCGCGCCAGATCGAAGGCGGTCAGGAAGCGCTCGCCCAGGCGCAGGCCCGAAAACAGCGGGTGCTCGGGATGGAAGCTGCCGTGGGCCGCCAGGTGCAGGGCCGCGATGCAGAGGGGCTGCGGCCGCGCCAGGCGCTCGAGCAGCTCCTCGGGGGACAGGCGCACCGCCGCGGGGCCGTAGACCCGGGCCAGGGCCTCGAGCTCCGCTTCGATCGCGGGCAGGCCCGCTTCCGCCGCGCCGCACAGCCAGACCTCGCCGGCGGGCCGCGGGCCCGCGCGCACCGCCGCGAACTGGCGCAGGCTGCGCGCGAGCACGAGCGGATGCCGCTCGATCAGCGGCTGGCCGGAGAGCAGCGCCGCCTGCAGGGGCAGATCGTGCAGCGGTCCGTAGGGCACCACCACCAGGGGCTCGCCCGGCGCGAGCCCGGCCCGCAGCGGCGCGAACAGGCCCTCGCCGAGTTCGGCCAGGATGCGCTCGGTGGAGGCCAGCAGGCGCGCCCGGTGCAGCTCGAGGTAGGCCGCGCCGAGGCGCACCTTGCCGAGCTGGAAGCGCAGGGCGCCGGAGAGCTCGAGCAGGCGCGGGATGCCCAGGGGCAGGCGCACGGATTCGAGCGCGTTGGCGCGGCCGTGGATCAGCCAGAGCGCATCGCCATCGGCGACGAAGTAGGCCAAGCCGCGCTCGCCGAGCAGCGCTTCGAGGCGCGGGTCGAAGGCGATCGCCGGGGCCGGGCTGGCCTGGTTCTGCGTGCGCGCCAGGCGCAGCAGCTCGTCCTGGGCCTCGCGCAAGCGCTGGTTCTCGACCCCCACCTGGGCGCGGCGCAGATCGCCCCACTCGCCGCCGGCCAGGCGCCGATCGAGGGCCGCGCAGAGCTCGCGATCGAGGCGCGCGCGCGCCGCCTCGAGCTCCGCGTGGGCCGCTTGGCCCACGCGCTCGAGCAAGCTGCGATGGCGGCCGGTCTCGAGCGCCTCGATCGCTTCGATCGGACGGCGCCGCTGCAGCAGGCGCACGATCGCCAGGCGCGCGTAGGTCGGATGGCGCTCGCGGAAGAAGGCCAGGCGCGCGTCGCCGCGCGACAGGCGCCCGTAGGTGCCCTCGGCGAGCTCGAGGGCCCGCTGCCAAGCGGCCTCGGCCTCGGCCAGGCGGCCCTGGCCTTGGCGCGCTTCGCCCAGCAGGGTCCAGGCTTCGATGGCGGTCAATTCGGCCAGGGGCGCAGCGCCCTCGAGCTCGGCCAGCAAGCGTTCGAGGCGCCCGGCGGCGGCGCTGGCCTGGGCGGCGTCCAGCTCGCCGCGGGACAGGGCCAGCTGGCCGAGGGCCGACAGGAAGCGGTCGCCGCTGGCGGTCAGCTCCTGGGCAGCGGATTCCAGACGCTCGGCGCGGGCCGGCGAAGGTCCAGCGAGCTGGCAGCGCTCGAGCTCGACCAGCGCCGCGGAGGTGCGGTTGCCGAGCTGGCGCCACAGGCCCGCCGCGGTTTCCAGGGCGCGCTCCGCGGCGGCCGGGGCCTCGAGGCGCTGCTCCGCCAGGGCCAGGAAATACAGCGCGCGGGCCTGCTCGGCCGAGAGGCCCGCTGCGGCGAAGTCCTCGGCCGCGGAGCGCGCCGCGTCGGCCGCGTCGCGGTGCGCTTCGAGCTTGAGGAACAGCTCGGCGAGGTCGAGCGTGCACAGGGCCGGCCCGCCGGGCTTGGAGAGCGCCGCGTACTCCGCGCGGCTCCGTTCGAGCGCCGCCTGGGCCTGTGCATAGCGCCCGCGGCGGAATTCGAGGTAGGCGCGGCCGTAGCGGCAGTCCGCGGCCAGCACGGTCAGGCCGCCGGCGGCGAACAGGTCCTCGGCTTCGATGAAGTGCGCTTCGGCGGCGTCGAAGCGGTGGGCGTTGGTCTCGACGTTGGCCAGGTTGTAGAGCGCGAAGGCGCGGCCCGCCGGGTCGCCCAGGGCCGCGAAGCCCTCGATCGCGCGGCGATAGCAGGCTTCGGCCTCGGGGAAGCGCTCGAGGCGGAAATAGACGTTGCCGAGGTTGCTCTCGAGCTGGGCCGCCAGCTGGGGCTGCTGCAGCCCGGCGAGGGCCGCACGGGCCTCGGCGCCCATGGCCAGGGCCTCGCTGGCGCGGCCCGACATCTGCAGCACGTCGACCAGCGAGCGGCGCACGCGCAGCGCCTCCAGGGTCTCTCCGGCGGCCGTGTGCAGCTCCAGGGCGCGCATGTAGGGTTCGAGCGCCGCGGCGCTCTGGCCGTTGGCGTGCAGGGCCACGGCGCGGCCGCGTTGGCACAGGGCCGCGCGGCGGCCGGCCAGGGGCGCCAGGGCCACCAGGCGCTCGGAGAGCGGCAGGGCCTCTTTGGGGGCGCGGCGCTGGGTGCGGTCCAGCTCGGCCTTGAGCGCGTCCACCAGGGCCTCGCGGCGCTCGAGCGGCAGGGCGGCGAATTCCGCCAGCAGCTGCGCGTCGGGCGGTGCCGCCAGCAGGCGCTGCTCGAGGGACTCGGACTGCGGGCCGGGAGGTCGCATGGTCGGGCCGCGCCCAGCGCCTCAGGCCAGGATCGGCAACCCGCCGACCAGCAGCCGCTCTTCCCCCAGCACGAACAGCAGCTCGAAGGCGCTGCCCGGCGGCGGGCGCAGGGCGAAGCTGCCATCGGCGTCCAGGGCCGCGTCGGACTGCGGCGCGCCCGCCAGCCACAGCTCGACGCGCGCCCCGGCGGGCGGCAGTCCGCCATCGCGGCGCAGCACTTGACCGAACAAACGGCCGTCTTCCCCCAGGTCGAGGTCGATGTCCCAGCTTCCGGCGCGGTACAGGCCCTGGAAGTGCTGGCTCGGCAGGCTGCCGCGCAGGGCCGGGGCCAGCTCGCCGGCGGAGAGCACGCGCTGGGCCAGCTCCACCAGGCGGCCGGCCAGCTGCCGCCAGGGGGCGGCGGGCGCGAGCAGGCCCAGGGCGGCCGCGCGCTCGGACGCCGTCAGGGGCTCGAACCGCGCCGCGGCGAGGCCGCTGAGCAGCCCGCGGACCTCGGCCGCGCGGCTCTCGAAGGCGGCCGGATCGCGCTGGCGCAGGGTCGCCAGCTCGGGCTCGAGGCGCCCCTCCTCCAGCCAGGCCAGCCAGAGCTCGAACAGCGGGTCGGGATCAGCGTGCATGATGCAAGGGAGAGCAACGAGGGGCTGAGCTGATACCGGATGGACGGAAAGCTCGGCCGGCCGCGGAACGGGGCCAGCGGCGGAGCGGGATGCGGTCGATGAAGCGGGTGAGCCCGGCGGCGGCCGTGCCCGCGCTCGAGCCCGGCGCGCCGCGCTTCGGCGAGCGCCGGGGGCCCGCCAGCGCACCTCGGATTCGCCGCCGGGCAGCGGGGCCGCGTGCCCCGCCGACGGATTGCAGCGGTCGCCGCCCCGCTCGGCAGTTCATGGCAGCTCACCCCCGAGGCCGCGCTCGCGCAGCAGCGCCTCGAGCTTGGCCAGACAGCGCGCCCGGGTCGGGCCCAGGGAGCCGATCGGCAGCCCCAGCTGGCGCGCCAGGTCGGCGTAGGCCGGCGCCTCCCGCGCCAGGAACAGGGCCTCGAGCAGCGCCCGGCAGCGCTCGCCCAGCTCCGCCAGGCCGTCGCGCAGGACCTGGGCGCGCTCCAGCTCGATCAAGTCGAACTCGGGCTCCGGGCTTTCCAGGTCCGGGCGCCCCAGGGCCCGCGCGCGGGCTTCCCCGGCGCCTTCGAGCTGCTGCCGGCGCTGCTTCTGGCGCCAGGCCTCACGGGACGCGGTCGTGGCGATCCAGGCGGGCAGCGAGGCCGGTTTTTCGATCGCCGGCGCGTGCTTGAGCAGCGTGGCCCAGGTGGCCTGCAGCACATCGTCCAGGTCAGGGCCGCGCGCCCCGGCCCGCAGGGCCACGGTCTTGACCAGCGGGCCGAAGCGATCGATCAGCCGGCTCCAGGTGGCCGGGTCGCGGCTCACCAGCCCGCCGAACAGCGCGGCGTCCTCGCTCGGGGAGGACGCCGCGGGCGGGTTCGGCAGAAAGGGCTCCGGCGCGTTCATCGGGGACGGCGCGCGGCTCGCGCCCCGAGGCGCATGACCGCGTCAATCGTCATCATCGTCGCCGGCGCCCGCGCTGGGCAAGGCCTGGGCGGCGTTGGCTACGTGCACGCGGCCCTTGCCGAGTTTGCCGCTGAAGCTCGGGTTCTTGCCGTCGACCGGCTCGGCCTGGTCCACCAGCACGGCGCTGATCCCGGCCGCGAAGGCCGTTTCGTCGTCTCCGCCGCTCGCCAGCAGGGCCGAGGGCTTGTGGGAGATCAGGCGCGAATTGGCGCCGCTGGCCAGGGCCGTAGCCATCGAGGTGCCGCTCCACCAAGCGTATTTGTTGAACGGCATGGCGCTGTAGACCTCGACCCCGGGGGCGCACAGATCCACGTCGACGCCGAAGGCCGAGAAGCCGGCCTTGAGGTCGTTGGCGTCGAGGGCGGCCACGGCGACCACCTCTTCATAACGGGCCGGGAAAACCACCTGTTCGCTGCCGTTGTTGCCCGCGGAGGCGAAGATCGCCACGCCGGCTTCGTCGGCGTGTTCGAGCGCTTCTTCGACCGCCTGGGAGGGCCCGGACAGGCTCAGGGACAGGTTGATCACCATGGCCCCGTCGGCCACCGCGCGGTAGATCGCCGCGGCGACCGCGTAGGAGTTGCCCACGCCGTCGGCGTCCAGCACCCGGTAGGGCAGGATGCGCGCGGCCGGGTCGACCAGGGCGATCAGGCCGGAAACGTGGGTGCCGTGGCCGAAGCCCTCGTCGATCTGGCCGTCGCCGTCGTTGTCCGCGGCGTCGGGCAGGTCCCAGCCGCCCGCTTGGTCGAGCACGAAGTCGTAGCCGGGGCCGAACAGGCGGCCCGCCAGCAGCGGGTGGGTCGGATCGATGCCGGTGTCGATCACCGCCACCACGGTCACGGCCCCCGGCTCCGCGGCCGTGTCGCTGCCCACGGCCATCACCGGCAGCGCGGGCTGGGAGGCGTACTTGGGCAGGCTGGGGCCGGAATCGAAGAAGGCCGCCGTGCACTGCTGGGGCCCGGCGCCGACCGCGCAGCCGACCGTCTCCGGCGGCGTGGCCAGGCGCAAGCCCTCGGTGAACTGGATGCCGGGCTGGCCGCGCAGGAACAGCAAGCCCTGCTGCGCGGCGGCGCCGCTCTGCCAGCCGACTTCGACGATCTTGGCGGGGCCGCCGAGGCTCAGCGGCTGGTTGGAAAGGCCGAAGGACCCAAGCGTCTCGCCGCCGGCCTGGGAGATCAGGCTCGGATCGGCGCCCGGCAGCAGCCCCACGGCGTAGAGGGCCTTGCTGCCGACCCCCGCCAGCCCCTGGCCGGTGGCCGGGGCGGCGAAGCGGCCTTGGCTGCCCCCGGCGAACCCGGGGCCCGCGGAACCGCCCGGGACCTGGGGCCCGGACCCGGCGCCCAGGGTCTGGGCAGCGGCCCCGCCGGCCGGCAGCGTGACCAAAAGCAGGGCGGCAGGGAGCAGGGGGAGCGGCAGTCGGGCGGCTTGGAACTTCATGGCTGTCGTCCGGTGGAGCGGCGACCTGCCTGGAAAATACCGGGCTGCCAGCGGCCCGGGGCTGATTTCGGCGGAAAGGATCCAGATCACAGTCTGGACAACTCATCGCGGGGGTTCCTTCGGAGCTCGGAAGGGCACGTCCCGGCCCCGGCGGACGGCCGGGCCCGCAGGGCCAGGAAATCGAACTTGGGGCGGCCGGCGCTCGGTGCCCGCTCGGCGACCAACAGCCCGGGCGCCGCTTCCGCGGAACGATCGAGGTGTCGGAGCAGACAGCGGATGGGCAGGCAGGGACCGAGGCCGGACGCCCTGCGGCGAGGCGGCGATCGGGAGGGCCTCGGTATCAGCCGGGGGACTGGGCGCTCTCACGGGCGATCCCCGGCGATCCCCAACCCACCACGCCCATGACCCGACTCCCCCTCCGCGCCGCCCTGGCCCTCCTGGCCATCCACGCGGCGACCCCCGCCTCCGCCCAGACCCTGCGCGGCGAGCTGCAGCTCTCTCCCCCGGCCCTGCCCGGCCAGGCCATCGAATCCGACGAGCCGACCATCGTCGCCGTCGGCAGCCGCTTCTACGCCCTGTGGTTCGAGCAGAACCTCGCCACCGGCCGCGACCTGTTCTTCTCGCGCTCCCTGGACGGCGGCCGCAGCTTCAGCCCGGCCCAGCGCCTCGACCTTGCGCCCGGGCTCGCCGCGACCAACGAACCGGTGATCGTGGCCCAGGCGAACACCGTGGCCGTGTTCTGGCTGGATGATCGCGCCGCGGTCGGGCTCGAGAGCGTCTACGGCCGCATTTCGACCGACGGCGGACAGAGCTTCGGCCCCGAATTGCTGCTCAGCGGCGCCCTGTCCTTCGATCTGGGCGACGCCGACAACCTGGTCGCCGCCATCGACCTGCCGAACATCGCCGTGGGCTTCGAGGACGATGGGGTAGCCAAAGGGCAACCGGTGCCCGGCAACAACGAGGACTTCTACGTGGTCGCCTCGAACAACGGCGGCCAAAGCTTCGGGGCCCCGCTGCGGGTCAACCGCCCGCCGCTGGGCGCCGGCAGCAGCGATGTGGATGACCCCGCCCTGGCGGCCGCCGGCGGCGTGATCCACGCCGTGTGGGTCGACAACCGCGGCGGAGCGGACAAGGTCTTCGCCAACCGCTCGACCAACGGCGGAGCGAGCTGGGTGATCGTCGACCAGCGCATCGACGACAGCCTCGAAACCCTGGCGGACGTGGAAGACCCGCGCATCGACGCGCAGGGCGCCCAGGTGGCGGTGATGTGGCGCGACGGCCGCGGGCTGGGGGTCGGGCTGTACGCCGTGTATGCCGCGGCCTCCAACGACTCCGGAGCGACCTGGCTGCCGGACCAGCGCCTCGACGGCGCGGGCCTGGTCAGCGCGCTCACGACCTCGAAGCGCGGCTGGATCGACCTGGAAGCGGGCGTGGCGCACTGCGTGTGGGCCGACAACCGCTTCGCGCCGGGGCCCGCGGGCCACGACATCTG
>JBIKLM010000258.1:0-6198 GCA_044359835.1 Planctomycetota bacterium | reverse complement strand
CCGAGCTTGCGCAGCTCGGCCAAGCGCTCCAAGCTGGCCAGGTCCAGGTCCGGCAGCGGCCCGTAGCGGTCGATCGCCACGCGGCTGCCGGCCGGCAGCTCCGCCAGGCGGCGCTCGGCCAGGGCGCGCGTGTCGGGTTGGATCAGCACGTGCACGAAGCGCGCGGCCTGCACCAGCGGCAGCAGCAAACACAGCAGCGCCGCGGCGCGCCAGGCGCCGCCCTTCTCGAAGCCGCGCTCGAGCAACAGCCCGGCCGGCAGGCACAGGAGCGCCACCACCGGCAGGATGTAGCGCACGTGGTCGTTCTGGTTGGTGAAGAACACGGCCGCCCAGAAGGCTAGGAAGCCCAGCGCCGGCCACAGGCTGCGCCGCCGCACGGCCAGCCATAGGCCCGCCAGCCCCAGCACGGCGATCAGCGGGTCGTAGCCCAGCAGGGCCCAAGAAAGCCGCAGGACCGACTCGAAACGCAGCTCCGGCACGAACCCCTGCCCGCCGACTCGGATGGCTCCGTCGATCTCGCCGCCGGGCAGCTCCGCGCCGGCCACCGCCTCGCTGGGCGTCGGGCCATAGCGCAGCAGGTAGGGATGCCCGATGCCGATCCCCACCACGGCGAAGGCGAGCAGGGCCAGCAGGCCGATCGTCAGGCGCCGCGAGAGGGCCGCGGAGCCCCGCCAAGGCCAGGGCATCAGGAGCCAGGCCAAGGCCGTCAGCAGGGCGAAGGGCAGCCCGGCCTGGTGGATCGCGAAGGCCAGGCCCGCGGCGGCGCCGGAGGCCACCAGCCAGGGTCCGCGGCGGCGCTGATCCTCCGGCGCGGCCGCTGCGGCGCGCGTCGCGCAGGCGGCGCACAGCAGCAGCGCGCTGACCAGCGGGCCCCAGGGGCGCTCTTGGACCGAGAAGTGGATGTGCAGGAGCCCGGTGGCCATCAGCGCGCCGGCGAACCAGGCGCCCGTGCGAAGGCCCGCGGCGCGCGCCAGTGCGTAGGCACACAGCGGCGCCAAGGCGGAGAGCAGCGCCACCAGGACCCGCGCCAGGAAGTGCATGCGGCCCGGGGCTTCGAGCACCTGGGCCTGGAACTCCCCGGGCCCCGCGAAGCGCCCCGTCAAGCGGCCGGCCGCGTATTCCCCCGCGAAGACCGGCAGCAGCAGGTACGGCAGCAGATTCGGATAGGTCGAGTACTTGCCGACCGGCGGGATCGGGTCGCGGTCCTTGGCCATGCCCAGGGCCGCGCGCACGATGTGGGTGTCGGGCACGTAGTTGCGCGGCAGGCCGTGGCCGAGCGGCATCAGGCGCGGCGCCAGGGACAGGGCGAACAGCAGCAGCAGGGCCACCCAGGGCCGACGCCGCCGCATGTCGGAGGCGGGCTCCGCGGCGCTCATCGGGCGCCCTCCAGGGCCCCGAGCAGACGCTCGAGGGCCCCGCCGGGCCCGAGCCAATCGATCAGCGCCTGGCGCGGCAGGCTGCCGATCCAGCGCGGCGACCAGTCGCTGCGCCGCACCCGCACGGGATCCTTTGGACTGGCGCCCGCGGCCGGCGGCAAGGCCTCGATCTCGAGCACGATGCGCGGCTCGCCGGCGCGCCCGAAGGCCAGGCTCAGGCCGCTCTCGAAGCCCGCCTCGCTCGCCCCCGCGAGCTTCAGTTCGGAGAGGTACAGGGCCTCGAGGGCTACCAGCAGCGCCTCGACCGAGGGGCGCGGCAGCAGAGCCCCGTCGGCGCTCTGGAATTGGCCGCTCGCATTCCGCTGGATGACCAGCTCGACGGGCGCGCCGAGGGCGCTGCCTTGCAGCTCGAGCCGCTCGAGTTCCGCCGCGGGCACCGACAGCAGGCGCCCGTCCCAAAAGGCGCGCGGCTCGACGGCGAGCGGCGCCAGGCCCGGCGCCCCGTAGACCGCGGGGTCCCCGGCCCGGCGCACATACACCCCCGCGCCGCCGCGCGCCGGGCCGCGGCCCGCCGGCTGGCCCAGTTCGAGCTCGGCCAGCGGCGCGCCCGCCGCGTCCGTGCAGGCCAGGCGCAGGGCCCGGCCGGCGCCGAGCCCGAACGGCTCGAGGTCCGCTCCGCTGCCGACCCGGTCCAGATCGGTCAGCCGGGCCAGCGCCTCGATCGGCCCCGCGATGGCGCTTGGGAGCACCGGAAAATCCTCCAGCGACGGCAGCACGAAGCCCTTGGGACCGCGCACGATTTCGAGCTCAGCCCCGCCCCCGCTCAGCCTGAGCCCGTGCAGCGCCTCCAGCGAGAGGCTCGGGAACAGCGGCGCTCCGGAGCCCTCCTCCGCCGCGGGCTCTAGGGCCAGCTCGAGCCCCACGGCCGCCGCCAGGGCGACCCCGAGCAGGGCGTTGAACGTGCGCAGTTTCATCGCCGAGGAGCCTAGCAGGCGCTCCGCGGCCGAGGGCCATGGCCGCTGGCCTGTGGACGCCCGACGCTCCCAGCCCCTCCGACCTCTCAGCTCCGGCCCCGGGTCCGCGGCGCCTGGACCGTCCGCGGCTTCCCGGCGGCCACAGTCCGCGCCGCTTCGTGCGAACGCCGGTTTCCAGCAGCTGCCGAAGGGACCGCGCCTCGATGAAGCGCCTCGGCCGGCCCCGTGCGGGGCGCACAGGGCCCCCCCATCCGGCGCGGTGCGCGGCGCGGCCTGGCCCGAGCCCCGCTCCGCTCCGCCTCGCTCGTTGGCTGAAACCTTCCGTCGCAGGGCGACGATTCCCGCGCCCCTGGCCGACGGTTCGGCGCCCGCCGATCACAGCCCAGCGGCACGCCGAGCGCCTCCCGGGCACGCCCGGCAGCGCCCGAGCCGATGCGCGCCGACCCCGTCAACCCCGGCGCCAGACCGGCGCCCGGCTGCGCCGCCAGGCAGCCAGCAGCAGGCCCGCGGGCACGATCAGGCCCAGGGCTCCCGTGGCGGCCATGGCCACGGCCCGGCGCCGGGCCGCGGCCCGATCGGCGGCCAGCTCGCTGGCATCGAGCTCGCCGCGGGCGCGGGCTACGGCGCCGCTCGGACCGGCCAGCCCGCGGCGCTCGCGCTCCTCGGCCAAGAAGTCGCGGATCGAGCGCGGCTCGACCCGCCGCGCCCGCAGGGCCAGCAGCAGCTCGTCGGCACAGAGCCAATCCACGGCGTTCTCGAACAGGGCCAGGTTCTGCGGCGCCGGCCGCCCGCTGGCGTCGAGGGGCAGCAGCCAATTGGCGTCGCCGACCAGGATCAGCCGCCCGGGCCCCGAGCGATCCTCCAGGGCGCCGGCGGCCGCCAGCTGCGGGTTGCCCTGCTCGTCCAGGACCGGCGGTGGCTCCTCGGCCGGAGCGGGGAACGGGCCGACCCCGGCCGCCAGCAGGGTCAGGCGCTCCGCTCGCTGACCGGCGATCAGCTGCCGCGAATACAGCGCCACGGCTTCGGCCTCGAAACCGAGCTTGTCCGGCACCGGCACCCGGAAGGCGCGCGGCGAGCTTTCGAGCACCGGCTCGAGGCCGCCGCCCGGCCGCAGCTCGATCGGGCTGGCCCACTGCAGCAGCACCGCCGGCAGGCGCGCGGTCAGCGCATGCTCGGCCAGCAGGCTGTCGCCGCGCAGGTTCAACATCAGCGGATAATCGAGCGGCTGCCCGCGGCCGCCGCTGGCCTGGATGCGCGCGGCGCTGTCGAGGTCCCAGCACAGATCGCCGGAGAGTTCGGCGCCCAAGCGGCCGAGCCAGCTTTCGAGCCCCGTGGCGTAGGCCTGCATGGACAGCTCGCGATCGAGGGCCCGGCAGCGATCGGCGGCGATCAGCAGGGCGCCGCCCTGGGCCAGATAGCGCTCGAGTTCCCACACGGCGCGCGGCGGGAGCTCGACCGGCGCGGCCACGACCAGCGCGTCGAGCCCGGGCGGCACCGCCAGGCCCTGGTCGAGGCCACTCACGCTGCTGAACTCATAACGCGCCGCCAGGGCCTGGCGCAGGGGCTCGAGCCCCGGCGCGAATTGCGCCGAGGCCAAGAGTCCGATCCGCGGCGCCCGCGGCCGGGCGAGCCGCCGCAGGGCCCCCACCAGCGAAACCTCCAGCGAATCGGGCAAAACCAGGGGCAGCACCTCCTGGCGGCCGCGGTGTTTGATCACCAGCCCCAGGAAGACCTCCTGGGTGACCCGGGTGGCGCCGGCCACGGCGTCGACGTCGATCGGCTCGAGCCGATAGCGCTCGGTGGCCTCGAGGCGCGCCGCGCTGTCGCTGGAAGGATCGAAGAAGCGCAGCTCGAGGCGCCCCTTCGAGAGCGCTTCGAGACTCTCGAGCTGATCGACCAAACGCGCGCGCAACAGCGCCAGGGCCGCGTGTTCGAGATCGCGGGTGAAATAGGCCTCGACGCTGGCCAGATCGGGAAGCTCGGCGAGCACCTGCTCGGTGGCCGGCGAGAAGCGGCTCAGGCCTTCCGCGGACAGGTCGATGCGCGCCGGGGCGTGGTCGCGCGCCAAACGCAGGCATTGCAGGGCCAAGAGCCCCGAGAGCAGCAGGCACAGGCAGCGCTCGCGCGCGGCGCGCCGGCGCTCCAGGGCCGCGAACGGCTCTAGCGCCATCGCCGCGCCTCCAAACTGGCCCAGGTCCAGCCCAGGGGCAGGAGCCCCGCCACGGCGAACCAGAAGAGATCGCGCCACTCGAACAGCCCGCGCGCCAGGGTCGCGCCGTAGTGCGCCGAGGGGGCCAGCAGCCAGACCCAGGGCTCGCTGCCGGCCGGCAGGTTGGGCGCGATCAGCCCGAGCACCCACAGGGCCCCCAGGCTCAGGGCGCCCAGCAGAAACGCCAAGAGCTGCTCGCGGCACAGGGCCGAGAGCCAGTGGCACCAGGCCAGGCTGACGCCGCCCAGGGCGAAGGCCCCCAGCAGGCCGCCCAGGGCCGGCCCCGGATCGAGGGGCCCGAGCCACAGGCACAGCGCCCACAGGGGCAGGAGCGCCGAGAGCAGCAGCAGCCAGAGCAGCGCCAACCCCGCAGCGAACTTGCCCAGCACCAGCGCGAGCGGCGGCGCCGGCGAGGAGAGCAGCAGCTCTTCCGTGCCACGCGCGCGCTCCTCGGCCCAGGCACCCATGGCCAGGGCCGGGCAGAGCAGCACGAACCAGAGGGGCAGCCAAGCGAAGGCCGGCGCCAGGCTGGCCACTCCGCCGGCCCACAGGCCCGGCAGGCGCGGCTCGCCCAGGGGGAACCCGACGATGCAGAAGCCGAGCAGCAACGCCAGGGAGCCGCCGGCGGCCAAGGCCGGCGCCAGGGCGCCATCGATCGCCGCTCCGAATTCGCGGCGCAGCACCGCCAGGAAGGCCCTCATGGGCGGGCCTCCGCGGCCCGTGCGGCCTGTTCTCTGAAGACCGTTTCGAGCGAGCGGCGTTCCGGCGCCAGCTCCTCGAGCGCGTACTCTCCGCGCGCCACCGCCGCGAGCAGCGCCGCCTGGAAAGCGGCCCGATCCGTGGGGCTGACCGCGAAGCGCGGCGCGCCGGACAGGGGCGGGCCCGGCTCGACCAACCCGGCGCCGGGCAGGCAGCGCAGCCAAGCCTCCGTATCGCGCTCGCGGGCCGCGCTGGAACGAGGCTCGAGCGCCAGCAGGAGCCGCGGGCTGTGGGTCAGGCTCGCCAGGGGCCCGTCCGCCAGCAGCCGCCCGCCGTAGAGCATCAACACGCGCCCGCACAGCTCCTCGACCTCCCCCAGCACATGGGTCGAGAGCAGCACGGTTTTGGTGCGGCCCAGCTCGCGGATCAGCTCGCGCAGGCGCGCCACCTCGAGCGGATCCAGGCCGGAGGTCGGCTCGTCCAGGATCAGCACCGCCGGATCGGCGATCAGGGCCTGGGCCAGTCCGGCGCGCTGCCGGAAGCCCTTCGAGAGCTCCTCGATGCGCTGGGTCAGGCGCGCCTCGAGCCCGCACTGGCCGGCGACGCGCTCAATGGCCCGCGACAGGGCTGCGCCCGAAAGCCCCTTGAGTTCGCCACAGAAACGCAGGAAGCGATCGAGGCGCATGCCGCGATAGAGCGGCGTGCTCTCCGGAAGATAACCGAGCGCGGCACGCGCGGCACGCGCCCCCTCCGGCAGCCGCCGCCCGGCCACCTCGAGGCTCCCCGCGTCCGGCGCCAGCAATCCGCACAGCAGCTTCAGCGTGGTCGACTTGCCGGCCCCGTTGGGCCCCAAGAACCCGACCACCTCCCCCGCCGCGATGGCAAACGACACCCCCTGCAACGCCGGCACCCCGCGGTACGACTTGTAGAGGTTCTCGGC
>JBIKLM010000257.1:0-6209 GCA_044359835.1 Planctomycetota bacterium | reverse complement strand
TGCCTCGGATCTCCATGGGATTCTCTCGCGTAAGGGAGTCGGGGGACTCTTCGTCGGGGTCTTTATCGGAGGGCTCCGCGGGGCCCTGAGCGGAATTCGTCCGCGGGCCCAAAAAAGCGCTCCCGGTGGTCCCGGGAGCGGTGGCGGTGGGCGTTCCTGGGGCCTCGGAGGCGCCGCGGGCGGGGGTCGCCGGACCCCGGCGGCCCGGAGACTCCTGGACGAGGTGTGCCCGCGCTTCATCAGACGGGGCGCAGAGCCCCCGGTCCTCTGGTTCGACCGGGCCGGCCCGGTCGCCCGGGGCTTGCCCGCCCGGGGCTGATAGAATCCCGGCCCCCCCAGCGCAGGCCGCAGGGCGGCCCCCATGGATCGACATAAGTTCCTGCTGCGTCTTAGGTTGAGTCGATTCGGAGGGCTTGGTGCGGGGCCTGCAGGGCCGCTCGGCGGCCGCGCCGCTGGCGGGCCCCTGGGCGGGCTGCGGGGCGTCCTAGCGGTCCTGGCGGGTCTTTCCTTCCCGCTTCTGGCCCCTTCCGGACGGGCCCAGGAGCCTGGGGCCGCCCCCGCCGCCGGAGCGCCCCCCACCGCGCCCCAGAGCGGGGCGCCCGATCCGGCTGCGGGCGAAGCCGCGCCGAGCCCGGAGCAGGCGCCGGCGCCCAGCGCCCCGCCCACCAGCCGGCCCAAGGCCCTGCCCGAGCCGGTCCGTTATCCCGGCTACGCCCCCCTCGAGGGCGAGCGCGGGCGGGGCGGCCTGAACCGGGTCGCCTACCGCATCCAAGCGCGCCTCGATCCGCGGCCGGCCGCGGCGCCCGCCGCCGCCGGGGCGGCGCCTGCGGCGGCGACCTCCAGCGCTGCGGCCAGCGCGGCCGAGGCTCCGGCCGCCGAGGGCTCCCCGGCCAGCGACCCGGCCCAGGGCGCATCCGCGCCGGCGGCCAGCCCGGCACCGGATGCCTCAACCGCCTCGCAGGCCTCGGCCCCGGGCCTGGCGGCCCCCGAGCGCGAGCACTTCATCCTGAGCGGCGCCCTGGAGCTCGACCTCGAGAACAACTCCGGCGAAGCGCTCAGCGACCTGTGGTTCCACCTGTACCTCAACGCCTTCGCCAACAACCGCTCGACCCACCTGACCGCCAGCCGCGGCATGCTGCGCGAGACCAAGGTCAGCGACGAGTGGGGTTTCAGCGAAATCCGCGCGATCCGCCTGCTGACCGCCGCGGGTCCCGTCGATCTGCTGCCGAGCCTCGATTGGCGCTGGCCCGCGGTTCCGAACCCCGCGGATCGCACCGTGTTCCAGGTGGATCTGCCCGAGCCCCTGGCGCCGGGCGCGAGCCTGCGCCTGGCGATCGAATGGGAGTCGGTCCTGCCGCGCGTGCGCCGGCGCACCGGCACCAAGGGCGATTTCATCTTTTTGGGGCAGTGGTTTCCCAAGCTGGGCGTCTACGAGCCCGGGCGCGGCTGGAACTGCCATCCGTTCCACGCGTTCACCGAGTGGTACGCCGATTTCGGCACCTACGACGTGCGCTTCGACCTGCCGGCGGCCTACGCCGACAAGGTCTTCGCCTCCGGCGTGCGCACCAACCAGGTGCCCAAGGGCGAGCGCGTGCTGGTCAGCTTCTCGGCGCCCTCCGAGGAGGATCGCGCCGTGCCGGATCGGCCGGCGCCGCCGGCCGCCGGCCCCGCGGGCCGCGCGCGCCGCTTGATCGACTTCGCCATGGCGGCGGATCCGGACTTTCGCTCGTATTCGAAGCCCTTCCGCTTCGACGAGTGGGCCGCGCGTTTCCCCGCGGAGGTCGAGCGGGCGCGGCGCGCCTTCGGCGCCGAGTTTTCGCCGGCCTTGCGCGAGGTCACGGTCGAGGTGGCCATCCAGGAGGAGCGCTGGGTGCAGGCCGAGCGCCACTGGGAAGCCGCCTGCGCGGCGCTGTTCTTCTACGGCCTGTGGTATGGCGAATACCCCTTCGAGCGGCTGACGGTGATCGACCCGGCCTACGGGGCCTCGGAAGCCGCGGGGATGGAGTACCCGACCCTGTTCACCGCCGGCACGCGTCTGTTCACGCGGCGCTCGATGCACTCGCCCGAAAGCGTCACGATCCACGAGGCCGGGCACCAGTGGTTCCAGGGCCTGGTGGCCAGCAACGAATTCGAGGCCGCCTGGATGGACGAGGGCCTCAACACCTACAGCGATTCCGAGGTCCTGCGGCGCGTGTACGGCGACGAGCACGCCACCACGGACTACGCCGGCGTGCCGTTCGACGGCGTTTCCCTGTCGCGTTTCGGCTCGGGCCTCTCGGGGCGCTTCCTGACCCTCGAGCGCGTGCCGATCGACCCTTTCGGCTGGCTCGACCTGCCCGACCTGGCCCCGCGGCGAGCCAGCGGTTTCCTCGATTTCTGGCGCGAGCAGCCCCTGTTCACCCTGGCGCCGCGCCACAGCGACCCGCGCCAGGTCGACCGGCGCGGCTTCCTGCAGAGCCCGGATGTCGATCCGCTGATCACCCTGGCCTGGGCCGCCCGCGATCGCACCAGCCACTACACCAACACCTACACGCGCACCGGCACGGCCCTGCGCTCCCTGCCCGTGCTGCTCTCCGCCGCCGCGCCCGGCCTGGACGGCGAAGCCGCCTTCCTGCGCGGGATGCGCCACTACGCGACGCTCTGGCGCTACGCCCATCCTTACCCCGAGGACTTCTTCGAGGCCTTCGAAGCCGGCGCCGCGGTCGATCTGGCGCCGCTGTTCGAGGACCTGTTCCGCAGCACCAAGAGCGGCGATTGGTCGATCGCGGTGCGCCAGGAGCAGCGCGCGCCGGACAAGGGCTTTTTCCCGGGGCCCGACGGGCGTTTCGCCTTGACGCCGGGCGCCCCGGCGCCGAGCGACTTCGAAATCGAGGTGCTGGTCTCGCGCCAGGGCGACCTGTGCCTGCCGGTGCCGGTGCGGCTCGAATTCGCCGACGGCAACGTGGTCGAGCGGGTCTGGACGCGCGCCGAGCAGGAAGCGCGCACCTGGCTGCGGCTCGAGTACCAGGGTCCGGTCAAGCTGGTGCGCGCCGAGGTCGATCCGCGCCAGGAGTTCTATCTCGACACCGACAAGTCGAACGACCGCTGGTTCGCCGAGAGCGATCCCTGGCTGGGCTGGCGCTGGTCGGAGCGCGTGTTCAGCCAGCTGACCCAACGCCTGGGCTGGCAAAAGGCCCTGGGGGGCTGACCCATGCCGATCCAGTCCAAACCGCGGGTCAGCGACACCCCGATCTTCCTGCGCTCCTTCGAGCGCGCCTGGCGCCGTCCCGCCGCGTATCTGACCTCGACTGCCGGTCTGGTGCTGCTCGGGATGCTGGGCGCCTACCCGGCTTACCGCACCGTCGATGCCCTGGCCGAGAACCGGTATCCGATCGGCTCGCAGCGCTTCAACCTGGAAGCCAACTTCTGGGTCGACCACGCCACGAAGCTGAGCGAGCTGTTCTCCGCCGTTTCGACCGCGGCCGGCCTGCTGGCCTTCCTGGCCTGGTGCTTCGGGATCTTCACCGCCGGGGGCTGGCTGCGCATGCTGCTCGATCCGGGGCGCGGCAACGGGCGCCTGTTCATCGTCGGCGGCGCCCGTTACTTCTGGCGTTTCGTGCGTCTGGCCCTGCTGCTGGTGCTGTTGCTGCACTTCATCGGGGTGCTCTGCCACGGCGCCCTGTGGAAGGACTGGGTCGTCGAGGGCCTGGCCGGCCTGCGCGGCGGCAAGCTGGAGCTGGCCGATTCGGAGCTGACCGTGCGGCGCCTCGATTGGGCCCAGAGCAGCCTCTATTCCCTGTGCGTCGCCCTGCTGCTGGCCTGGGCGCTGTTCACCCGCGCGCGGCTGGTGCTGCAAAACCGCCGCTCGGTGCTGCTGGCGGGCGCGGAGACCGCCTGGCTGCTGCTGCGCCATCCGATCCGCACGCTGCGCCCGCTGGCGCTGCTGCTGGTGTTCGAGGCGCTCGGCCTGGCGGGGCTGACCGCGCTGTTCCGCGGGCTCGAAGGCGGGCTGCGCGAGCCCGACGGCGCCGCCTGGCGCATGCCGCTGCTGCTGGCCCTGGCGCTGCTGTTCGTGCTCTGGCGCGAGCTGACCCACGGGGCCCGCTACGCCGCGGCTCTCGAGGTCAGCACCGAGCTGGTCAAGCCGCTGGTGGTCGACCCCTGGCAGGACCGCGTGGGCGGGCCGGGCGGCCCCCAGTACCCGCTCTCGGACAGCGACGAATTCCGGGTCTCGATGTGAGCCCTGGCGGGAGCCAAGAGTGCGGCCATGAGCCGCGACTCGAAGGCCCGCCGGCGTCTGCGCAGCCCCGGCGCCCTGGGCAAGTCCCACCTGCCCTCCAAGCTCTGCGTCCAGTGCGGCCGGCCGATGGTCTGGCGCCGGGCCTGGGCCGCGGTCTGGGACCAGGTGTTGACCTGTTCCCAGCGCTGCCGTCGCGAGCGGCGCGCGAAGCCGCGCTAAGCTCCCGCGACCCCTGCGCCGACGCATGACCCCGAAGCCGTTCGATCAGCTCGCCCCCGTGGCCCCGGACCTCGAGCGGCTGGCCCAGGGCGCGCGGGAGCTGTGCGCCTTGCTGGCCCGCAGCGCGGACCCCGACCAGCTGCTGCCCGCGCTGCGCGCTTGGGATGGCCAGCGCCGCAGTGTCTCGACCTACGGCTCCTGGGTCGGTCTGCGTTTCCAGCAGGACACCCACGACCCGCTGGCCAAGGCGCGCCGCGAGGCCTGGGAGGCGGTGCAGCCGCGCTGGACCGAGCTCGAGATCGAGGTCAAACGCGCCCTGCTCGGGCATCCGCAGCGGCCCGAGCTCGAGCGTCGCCTGGGCGCCCAGGCCTTCGCCCTGTGGCAGGCCGACGCCCTGGCCTTCAGCCCGGCGATCAAGGACGACCTGGTCGAAGAATCGCGCCTCGAAGCGCAATACACCGAGCTGCTGGCCTCCGCCAGCCTGCCCTTCCGCGGCGCGACCGAGACCCTCTCGACGATCGTGCGCTATCGCCAGCACGCCGACCGCCGCGTGCGCGAGGCCGCCGAGCGCTGCCTGTGGGGCTGGTTCGAGAGCCAACGCGGCGCCCTCGATCGGCTCTTCGATCGGCTGGTCGGGGTGCGCACGGGCATGGCCCGCACCCTGGGCCTCGCCGATGGCGTGGCCCTCGGCTACCAGCGCATGTCGCGGGTCGATTACGGCCGCGCGGACGTGGAGCGCTTCCGCGCCGAGGTGCTCAGCGAGGTGGTGCCCCTGGCGCAGCGCCTGATCGAGCGGCAATCCCAGCGCCTCGGGCTCGAGCCGCTGATGGCTTGGGACGAGCCGGTGCACGATCCGGCCGGCAATCCGGCGCCGCGCGGCGATCGGGCCTGGCTGGTGGGGCGCGCCCAGGGCCTGTTCGACGAGCTGGATCCGGCCCTGGGGGACTTCTTCCGGCGCCTCGATCAGGGCGGGTTCCTCGACCTCGACAGCCGCCACGGCAAGGCGGGCGGGGGCTTTTGCACCTCGTTCCCGACCATCGGCATGCCCTTCGTGTTCGCCAACTTCAACGGCACCAAAGGCGACGTGGAGGTGCTGACCCACGAGATCGGCCACGCCTTCCAGAACTTCGCCAGCCAGGGCCAGCCGCTGATCGACTATCTCTGGCCGACCTACGACGCGGCCGAGATCCATTCCATGGGGCTCGAATTCCTGGCCTGGCCCTGGATGGAGGCCTTCTTCGGGGAGGACGCCGAGCGCTTCCGCCGCGTGCACCTGACCGAGGCGCTGCTGTTCCTGCCCTACGGCACGCTGGTCGACCACTTCCAGCACGAAGTCTATGCGCAGCCCGAGCTGTCGCCCGAGGGCCGCCACACCCTGTGGCTCGAGCTCGAGCGCCGCTACCTGCCCTGGCGCCGCTGGGGCGACCTGCCCCACGCTTCGATCGGCGGGCGCTGGCAGCACCAGCGCCACATCTACCTGAGCCCCTTCTACTACATCGATTACGTCCTGGCCGAGACCTGCGCCTTGCAGCTTTGGGCGCGCTCGCGCCAGGACCGCCGGGATACCCAGCGGGCCTATCTCGAGCTCTGCCGCCGCGGCGGGTCCTTGCCCTTCCAGGCCCTGGTGCGAAGCGCCGGCCTGGTCAGCCCCTTCGACTCCGGCTGCTTGGGCCAGACCCTGCAGGAAGCCCGCCGCGCCCTGTCGCTCTGAAGCGCCGGAAGCGGGCCGGCGTTGGTGCCGATCCGACCCGAAGAAACGCGGCGGGCCGCG
>JBIKLM010000256.1:0-6212 GCA_044359835.1 Planctomycetota bacterium | reverse complement strand
CGGGCAGCTCGGGCCCGCCCACCTCGACCGTCAGGTTGTCGATCCCGAGGCCGGAGCAGGCCGCCAGCAGGTGCTCGACCGTGTCGATCTCCGCGCTGCCGCGCGACAGCCGCGTGCGGCGCTCCTTGGGGCTGCGGTAGCTGATGTGGGCCGGGATCGGCGGCGCGTCCGGGATGTCCGTGCGCAAGAACTCGACCCCGGTGCCGGGCGGCGCGGGCAGAGCGCGGACCAGGATCGTGGCGCCGCTGTGCAGCCCGACCCCGGAGAACTCGACGGCGGTGCGCAGGGTGCGCTGCGGACGGCTCACGGCGTCCCTCCGGGGCCCGCTTGGGCGGCCCGCTCGAGCTGCTCGAGGCGCTGCTCCAGCTCGCGCAGCTTGCTGCGCAGTCGCTCGACCTGCTGGGGCGCGGCCATGCGACGCAGGGCCTCCGCGTAGGGCCGCGCCGGGAAACCGAGCCAGTCGCCGGGCGTCTCGAGACTGTGGTTCGCTCCCGACTGGCCGCCCAGCCGCACGCCGCTGACCAGCCGCACGTGCCCGCCGACCCCGGACTGGGCCCCGAGCACGACGCCGGGCTCGAGCGTGGCGGAACCCGCCACACCGGCCTGGCCGCAGATCAGGCTGTGATCCCCGACCGCGGCGTTGTGGCCGATCATGACCTGGTTGTCGATCTTGACGCCGCGTCCGATGCGCGTCACGCCGAAGCGCGCCCGATCGATGGTCGTGTTGGCGCCCACCTCGCAGTCGGCGCCCAGCTCGACCCCGCCGCGCTGGGGCACCTTGACCCAGCCTCGACCGCGCCAATCGAAGCCGAAGCCGTCGGCTCCCAGCACGACGCCGGAGTGCAGCACGGTGCGCTCGCCGATGCGTGCGCCCGGGTACAGCACCACGCCGGGGAAAAGCACCGCCCCGGCGCCCACCGAGGCCCCCTCCCCGACCACCACGCCCGGATAGAGCACGGCGCCGGCCCCGACTTCCGCCTCGGCTTGGACGACCGCGAACGGCCCCACGGCCGCGCTGGGATGCACCCGCGCCTGCGGATCGACGGCCGCACGCGGGTCGACGCCGCTGGGCGGCGGCGGGGGCGGCGGCGGGCAGAACTGCTCGACCAGCGAGCTGAAGGCGGCGTTGGGATCCGCGCACAGCAGGAGCGCCGCGCTCGGATGGCCCCCGCTGAAGTTCGCGGGCACGACCACCGCACCGGCGCGGGTGGCCGCGAAGGCGGCCTCGTAGCGCTTGTCCTGGAACAGGCTGACCGCATCGGGCCCGGCCTCCGCGAGGCTCGCCAGGGCGCTGACGCGGCGCTCGGGGTCGCCGACCAGGCGGGCCGACAGCTGCTGGGCGAGCTGCCCCAGATCCATTCCGCGAGGGGCACCTTTCTCGAGCAGCTCGGGCATGGGGCGGGCAGCGATGGGGACGGCTGGGAACGCGGGCAGGATAGCGCCGGGCAGCTCGAGGCGCGCGGACCAGGCCGACCGAGGACCGTTCGGAACCGGGCTCGAGCGCCCCATGCCGCAGACCCCCTGGCGAGCCAGCGGGCGTCCAGCGGCCGCCGGAGCCGCCCCCCGCGCAGCGGAGCGGAGCCCCGGCCCAGCGGCCGCGCTGCGCTCTTGCTGCGCCGTGCGGTCGCGAGCCGAGTTGACCTGCCGGGGCCCTCCGAGACCCCCGCCGGGTCCCGTCAGGGGGCGCTCTCCTGGGAGCTACACGCGGCTGGCCTGCGCGCGTTCCGCCCCCGGCCCTCCAGCGCGGACGGGAGCCGCAGCGCTCGGGGGTCCAGCTCCCCTGGGCACCAGATTCCGATGCTTCCCCTCGCCGCCGCGGCGTCCGCGCGACCGCTCAATAGCTGATCGCGAAGCTGAACACGCGGCGATCGTCGCCCGGTTCCGAGAGCAGCGGCCAGCCGAAGTTGAGCGCCAAAGGCAGCGGCTGGGCCATGGAGAAACTCCAGCCCAGGCTGGCGCGCACCTGGCTCGGATCCGCCTGGAAGGGTTCGGGATCCAACAGGCCCACGTCCAGGAACGGCCCGGCGCGGAACAGGGCCAAGGGGCGGGGGTCGCCGGGGCGCGTGGTCGTGAGCAGCGGCCAGAGCACGTCCAGGCTCGAGGCCAGCATGGTCTCACCGCCGATGGCGAAGCCGCGCTGGGTCGGCCCCACACCGCGGAAGTCGAAGCCGCGCAGGATGCGCGAGCCGCCCAAGAAGAAGCGCTCCGAGAAGGGCACGTTGTCCGTGTCCGCGAAGGGCACGCCGACCCCCGCTTGCAGGTGCCAGCGATAGCCGGCCGCGCCGGTGCGGAATAGGTAGCCGTACTGGTCGAAGCGTCCGTCCAGGTTGACGTAGTCGTAATCGCTGCCCAAGCCGCGCGTGAACAGGTCGGCCCCGAGGCCCCAGGAGTAGCCGTCCCGTGGCGCCATGGCGTTGTCGAGCTTGCGCTGGTTGAGCCCGGTCTCGATGCCGACGATCCGGCTCTTTCCGAGCTGCTCGTAGAGCACGTCCGGGACCGAGAGCGGGTCGATCAGCGAGGGCTCGCCGCCCACGAACAGGTTGCTGATCTCGACCTGCGTGTGACGGAAACCGACCGAGGCGCTGGTGTCCGGATCGAGTTGCTTGAACAGGCGCAGACCCACGGAATCGCGCTCCTCGCGGTGGGTCTGGAAGATGCGCAGCCGGCGGTTCAAGTCCACGGAACCGCCGATCCGGTCGAGGTGCCGATCGAACAGGTCAGGCTCGGTGAACTCGATCGCGTAGCGGGACACCTCGGTGCCGGGAGAGGCGAAGATCTCGAAGGTCTGGCCCGCGCCGCGCCAGGCCCGCCCGCGATAGATGTCCTCGAAGGGGTGCTCCCAGCTCGGCCAGCGCGAGATGTCGAAGTTGATGAAGCGGAAACCGATCTGACCGGCGAAGCCGTTGTCGGTCCCGAACTGCACGCCCAGGTCGATGCGGATCGCATCGCCCTCTTCGACCACGAATTCGATGTCCTTGGTGGCCGGATCGTCGGTCTCGACGAAACGGTAGTAGGGATCGATGTGGTCCGCGGAAGGCGCCAGGGTCGAGAAATAGCCGGTGCCCCGCAGGCGCGCGAGCGAGCGATCGATCTGGGTCATGTCCGCGAGCTCGCCCGGGAACACCGAGACCTCGCGGCGCAGGACCTCGTCGCGGGTGCGCTGGTTGCCGGCGAAGCGCACCTCGCGGATGTACTGGGGCTGCCCCTGGGCGATGCGATAGACCACCGCGACCTCGTTGGTGGTCTCGTCGAAGGTCAGCTCGGGATCGAGGATCTGGAAGCGCTCGCCGACCGGGATCGACTCGTGGCCGACGAAGCCTTCCTGGCCGTAGCGCTTCTTCAGGAAGGCCTCGTCCAGGTCGACCAGCTCCTGCAGGAACGGCTGACCCGGGGAGAGCTCGAGGCCCTCGATCAGCTCGGCCTCGGGGATGGCCAGGTTGTCGGCGCTCTCGATCAGGCGTCGCCCCTCCGGATCGACCTCGCGCCGATAGCCCTGGACGCCGATCGACGAGACGGTGAAGCGGGGCCCCTCGTCGACCACGATGTGGACCACGACCCGCGAGCGGTCCGCGTTGAACTCGAGGCGCTCGAGCCGCACGATCGCGTTGAGATAGCCCTTGTCGCGGTAGGCCTTGGCCAGTGCGACCAGGTCCTCGTCGAGCACGCGCCGATCGAAGTACTTGGGGAACAGGCCGAACAGGTACGGGCTGCGCAGCTCGGGCTTGGCCGAGGCGCGCAGGCCGGTGGCCCACAGCCACCAGCCGCGGTCCGGCAAGGAACTATTGCCGACGATCTCGAGGCGCTCCACGCGCACCCTTGGGCCTTCGTGGATGTCGAAGATCAGGTCGCTGGCCTCCGGGGCGAAGCCGCTCTCCTCGTCCTCCTCCGCGGCGTCCAGCGCATCCAGGGCGCGCCCCTCGACGCCGCTCAGCGGCCGCACGGAGGCGAAGGCGTAACCGCGCTCGAGGTACTGGGATTCGATCCGCCGGGCGATGCTCTCGGCCTGGAACAGGTAGACCTCGCTGTCCTCCTCGAGCCCGGCCCACTCGAGCAGCTTCTCGGTGGAGACGTTTTCGTTGCCGACGAAGCGCGGGGCCAGGTCCAGCTCCAGCTCGCGGACCGTCAGACGCACCCGCACGCCGCCGGGCACCTCGGTGGTGTCCACCTGACAGCGGATGCGCAGGGTGCGCCACAGGGCCTCGATGCCGCGCCGCAGTTGCTCCGGATCGAGCGCTTGGCCTTCGGCCAGCGCGAGCGTCGCCAGGATCTGCTCCGAGCTGTAGCGGCGCTGGCCGCGCAATTCGAGCGCCACGATGGTTGGGTCGCTCTCCACCTGGGCCGTGGGGCTCGGCGGCCCGATCTGCTGGGCGGCCGCGGGCAGAGCGGCGGCCAGGGTCAGGGACAGCAGGCCACCTCGGCAGGCGGCGCGCAGACCGGGGAGCCTCGGATCCGGCTTCATCGGTCGAGGTTGATCTGCTCGGTGCTGCCCAGCGCCTTGTTCTCGAAGCGCATGTGCTGGGGAAAGAACGCCAGCTTGACGTCGCCGGTCGGGCCGTTGCGGTGCTTGGCGACGATCACCTCGGCCAAGCCCAGGTTCTCCTCGGTGCGGTACTTGGCGTAGTACTCGGGGCGATAGAGCAGCAGCACCACGTCGGCGTCCTGCTCGATCGATCCGGACTCGCGCAGGTCGGCCAGTTGGGGCCGCGGCGGCTCGCGGTTCTCCACCGCGCGCGACAGCTGGGCCAGGGCGACGACCGGGATCTCGAGGTCCCGGGAGAGCTCCTTCAGGCTGCGCGAGATGTTGCTGATCTCCTGCAGGCGGTTTTCGGCCTTGGGGAACGAGAGCAGCTGCAGGTAGTCGACCACCACCATGTCGAGCCCCTCGGTGGCGTGCAGGCGCCGCGCCCGGCTGCGCAGGGCGATCATCGACAGGCCGGGCGTGTCGTCGATCGAGATGCGCGTGCGCTGCAGCTCGTCCGCGGCCATGGTCAGGTCGCGGCGCATGTCGCCCGGGATGCGGCCCGAACGCAGCAGGTGCGCCGGCACCCGCGCCCGCGAGCAGAGCATACGGCTGACCAGCGACTGGCTGCCCATCTCGAGGCTGAACATCAGCACCGAGGGCGGCCGCTCCAGCCATTCGGGCCGGCTCATGGCCGCGTTCTCCATCAGGTTCAGCGCGAAGGCGGTCTTGCCCATCGAGGGGCGCGCGGCCACGACGATCAGCTCGCCCTTGTTGAGCCCGCACAGCATCTCGTCCAGGTCGAGGAACCCGGTGGTCAGGCCGGTCAGGCTCGAATTGCCGGCGCGCGCATCCAGGCGCCTGAAGGTCTCGGTGATGGCGTTTCCGATCGGCTCCGCATGGCGCACGTTGCCGCGCGAGGCGATCGAGAAGATGCGGCCTTCGCTCTCGTCCAGCAGCTTCTGGACCGACTCGCCATCGGGGCGCGTCTCGTAGGCCTTGGCGACGATCTCGGTCGACTCGCGGATCAGGGTGCGCAGCGTGGCGGTTTCGGCCACGATGCGGGCGTGGTGCGAGAGCAGGGCCGAGGAGGTGAAGTCGCGGGCGACCTCCACCAGGAAGGCCGAGCCGCCGAGCTCCTGGAAGCGTCCGGCGCTGCGCAGCTCCTCGGCCAGGCTGATCAGGTCGACCGGCAGGTTCTTGTGCTGCAGGTTGACCAGCGCCTCGAACACCGCGCGCAGCCTCCGGTCGTAGAAGGCCTCGGGCTCGAGCACCTCGGCGATGTCGGCCAGCCGCAGGGGATCGTTGATCAGCGCGCAGACCAAGGCCCGTTCGGCCTCCACCGAAGAAGGCAGGATCCGCCGCGCGGCCCGCTCGAAGGCGGAGTTGGCGTCCTCGGAGGCGTTGGGGTCTGCCATGGGGGGAGTCGCGCAGGATACAGCCGCCGCCCCTGCCGCACAGGGGCCCCCTTCGAGAAGCCCAGCCCAGCCTTCCCAGCCCGGTCGCTGTTCCCAAAGCGTGCAGCCGAGCCCGCGCCGTCCACACGCGCCGTCCACACGCGCCGCTGCTCGAGCGCCTCGGAGCCCCCCACTCCCTCGAGCACGGCCGGGCGCGCGTGTTCCCGCGCCCGAAAGGCGCCTTGCGGCCCACAGAGGCTGGGATCGGCGCGCAGCGCCGATCCCAGCCGCTGTGGCCGCCGGATGGCGGCCCAACGGCATGCTGACAGGCTGGTCTGACTGCTCGGGCACCGCCC
>JBIKLM010000255.1:0-6269 GCA_044359835.1 Planctomycetota bacterium | reverse complement strand
TGCGTGCGATCATCAACATCAAGATCAAGAGCTTGAGCTCGGGTCAGACCATGCCGGTGCGCCTGGGCTCCGCCGACATGTTGGAGGTCGCCTACCTCGAGCGCCGCAAGGCCGAGTACCTCTACAAGGAGTCCAACGGGGACTACGTGTTCATGGACAACGAGTCCTTCGACCAGTTCTCGCTCTCGCCGGATTTCGTCGGCGACAAGATGAGCTACGTGCGCGAGAACACGGTGGTCGAGATCACCAAACACGGCGAAACCCCCGTCGGCGTCGAACTGCCCCCGGTCGTGACGCTGAAGATCATCGAGTCCGAGAACGCGGTCAAGGGCAACACCGCGACCAACGTCAAGAAGGTCGCCAAGCTCGAGACCGGCATCGAGATCAAAGTGCCCCTGCACATCGGCGTGGGCGAGGTGGTCAAGGTCTCGACCGAAACCGGCGAGTTCATGGGCCGGGCCAACTGAAGCCTTCCAGGCCATCCAATGGCCTGGCGATTGTCTGGTCATTGCCTGGCCATTGGATGTCCGCGGCTCTGAGCCCGTCGGATTCGGTCGGGGGGCTCCGGTTGCGCCGCCGTTCGGCCCTCCGGCCTCCGGATGTCGGCCCCGGGGCCTGCGGACAGGTTGGCCCGACCGCGCGCTCACAGCCCGCATCGATTTCTGCCCAGCCGGTCAGAGGCTGGGAAAAAATCGGCGCGCAGCGACGATCCCAGCCTCTGCGGCCGCCGGATGGCGGCCCAAAGGCATGCTGACAGGCTGGTCTGACCGCGCGGGCGCAGCCCGACTCGATTTGTTCTCAGCCGGTCAGAGGCTGGGAAAAAAATCGGCGCGCAGCGACGATCCCAGCCTCAGCGGCCGCCGGATGGCGGCCCACAGGCATGCTGACAGGCTGGTCTTGCGTCTCGGGCACCGCCCGAGACGCTTGTTTTTCAGCCTGTCAGCCGTCGCGCAGGAAGACATGCACGGAGAGGTCGCGGGATTCGACCTCGAGGGGCCAGGAAGCCACCAGGCGGCAATCTTCGGAGAGGGTGCGGCGGAACTCGGCCGCATCGCTCTGGTCCCAGTCCTCGAGCTCTTCGAAATTGACCACGAACCAGGTGCGCCGCCCGGTGCGGTCCCAGCGCTCGGGCACCCGGGAACGGAAGCGATCGAGGTAGACCAGCTGGCGCGGCTCCCTGAGGTAGGTCGCCAGCGGGTCCAGGTAGTACTCGCCCACCGGCGCGGCCATGCCCATCAGCAGGTCGCTCGGCAGGCGTTGGCGGGCCACCAGCGTGTAGGCCTCGCGCCAGTGCGGGCGCTCGCCGTTGCGGTGGGTCAGGAACAGCCCGGCCTGGACCAGGTTCGGCAGCAGCACCAGGGTCAGCACCCCGAGGGCCAGGGTCCCCGGGCGCCCCGAGCCCCGGCCCGGCGCCGGCCGACACCAGGGTGCCGCGGCCAGCAGGCACACGAAGGGCAGCAGCACGAACACGTACTGGGCCGTCATGCGCGTCCACAGGGAGAGCGCCAGGGCCAGCAGCAGCGCCGAGACGCACACCCACAGCGCCAGGGCCGCCGCGGGGGAACGCCGGCGCCACCAGTGGCCCACGCCGACCAAGGCTGCGCTGAGCAGCAGCGGGCCGAAGTAGAAGCCGCTGGTCAGCACCAGGTGCAAGGGGTTGCCGCCGCCCTTGACCAGGCGCCAGGAGGCGACCCGCTCGAAGGCCCAGGGGGCCCCCGCGGCGCCCACCAGCAGGGCCAGGGCCCACAGCAGGCGCCGGGCTGGGGGCAAGGCGGCCCGGCCGTGGGGATCGTTCAGCAGCTGACCGGCGAGGAACAGCCCCGGCAGGACCAGCAGGGCCGTGAAGTGGAAACCGAGGCCCAGCGCGCACACGGACAGACCCGCGGCGCTCCACAGGAACACGGCCGAGGGACCACGCGGATGGGCCGGGCCGCCGCGGGCCCGGAGCAAGAGGCCCGTGCCCAGGAGCACGGCGCATTGGGCCAAGGTGTAGAAGCGCGCGCTGTGGGACCAGTACAGGTGCCAGCTCGAGACCCCTAGGAACAGGGCCGCGACCAGGGCTCCCCGCGGGCCCGCCCAAGGCCGGAAGGCGAAGGCGCACAGGAACAGGCTCAGGGCGCCTGCAAGCGCCGACGGCAGGCGCATCCAGGCTTCGTCCGGTCGGGCCGGCAGCAGGCCGTACAGCAGCGCGCAGAGCCGGTACCCCAGGGGATTCTTGAACTGCTCCTGGTGCAGAGCGTCCGAAAGCGTCAGGGCTTCGTCGATCCACAGCCCGTGGCCCTCCAGGCCCACGAAGCGCAGCGCCGCCAGCAGCGCCAAGCCGATCCACAGGGGCGCCTCGCCGGCCTGCAGGGATCGTCGCCAGCGGGTCCCCGGCGGGGCGGAAAGCACGGACATGCCCAGAGGATCGAGGCCCGGGAGCGCCATGGCAAGGGCGCGCTCGGGACTCGCCGGCCACGCGCCGCGGCGGGGACGGCCCCCGGCGGCGCCGTTTGCGCTCCCGGGGCTGGGGCCGCACCATGGATCCATGCGCTCGCCGCCGACCTCCGCTCCCCGCCGCGCTGCAGCCGCCGCGGGCGCCCTGGCCGCTTGCATGGGCTTGGCCGGTTGCCTGATCCAGCGCCCCCAGCCCGGGCTGATGATCGCGACCACGCCGCCGGGCGCGCGCCTGTTCGTCGACGGGGCCGACTCGGGCCATGTCACGCCCGCCTGGATCGCGGTGTCGGCCAACGACTGGCACCGCCTGGATGTGTCGCTGCCCGGCTACGAGCCCGAGTCCAGGCTGGTCTCCCCCAACCGCCGGCTCTACGCGATCTCCTGGACCAAGGGCTGGGTGGGCCTCAGCACCTGGTGGTTCCCGCTGTTCCTCCCGCTGGAGGACTTCTTCCTGCCCGTGCGCGTCGACACCAGCCCGGCCCCCTCGCGGATCCACATCCAGCTGGCGCTGGAGGACTGAAGCTGCCTTGGACCGGGCTTCCATCCGAGAGCTGCCGAAGCTCGTGGTGCTCGACCGCGACGGCACCCTGATCACGGAGACCGGTTACCTGCTCGAAGGCCAGCCCTTCGAGCTCTGCCCCGGCGCCGCCGCGGCCGTGGCGCGCTTCAACAACCTGGGCATCCCGGTCGCCGTGGCGACCAACCAGAGCGCCATCGGGCGCGGTTGGCTCAGCGAGGCCGGGCTCGAGCGCATCCATCGCGACCTCGCCCGGCGGCTCGCCGAACACAGCGCGCGCATCGATCTGTGGCTGTTCTGCGCCGAACACCCCAGCGAAGGTCAAGGCGCCTACCGGCGGGAGAGCGTGCGCCGCAAACCGGGGCCCGGCATGCTGCTCGAGGCCGCCGCCCACTTCGGGGCATCCCCCGCGGACTGCCTGAGCGCCGGGGACGCCTGGCGCGACCTGGCCGCGGCCCGAGCGGCCGGCATGCCCGCCTGGATGGTGGCCACGGGCAAGGGCCGCGACGAGTGGCACCGCGCCTTGGGTGGCCTCGGCCGGGCGCCCGACCTGCTGCCCGACCTGCTGGCCTTGGCCGCGCTGGTGGAGCTCGGCTTGTGGCGGCCGCCGGCCTCGGGTACGGGCGGCGGGCGCTGCCCCTGAGCCGGCCCGCCACGCCAGGGGCCGCCTGCTGCGGCGGGAGCCCTGGACCGCTGCGCTGCCTGCGATCTGGGCATCACGGGCCGCTCAAGCCAGGTAGCGCGCCAAGAGCGGCGAGACCTGCTCGGTCAGCGCCACCGGCAGGCGGCTCCAGGTTTCGCGCAGCACCTTGGTGCGCGGGTTGCTCGGGGTGAAGCTCGGCAGGCCCTGCTTCTTGATGAAGGCGTAGGCGTAGTCGAGCGGGATCGGCTGGAAGCCCTGGTGGCGCTTGAAGTCGAACGCGCCCGAATCGCGGCGGCTGCGGCAGAAGTCGAAGCGCCGGAAGCCCTTGGCCACGGCCCACTCCTGCAGCGCCAGGTACATGAAGTTGCTCGCGCTGTAGGTCCTGTCGGCGTCCGGGGCGGTCCCGGAGTAATAGGCGATCAGGGTGTCGCCATGGGCGAAGCACAGCACCGCCGAGAGCGGTTTGCGGTCCACGTGCACCAGGTGCACGCTCGCATCGGACCCATAGATGGCCAGCAGCGTGCGGAACAGGCGCAGCGGCAGGGACGGCGAGCCCAGGCTGTGCTTGTTGCGCACGAACATGCGGTGCAGGTCATCGAGGTACCAGGAGCCCTCGACCAGCTTGAGGCCGTGGCGCTCGCGGGCCTTGCGGGCTTCGGCGCGGGCTTTCTTGGGCAGGCTGCCGAGCACGTCCTGGGAACTCTCGGGCAGGTCGCGCAGGAACGTCCAATACAGGGCCGAGTGGTACAGCCCGTGGGGATCCTTCCAGGGCGGCCGGGGCGCGGGCGGGTCCTCGGGGGACGGGGCGGGCACGGGCAGGCCGAGCAGGGGTTCCCGGCAGCGCAGCTCGAGCCGGCCGACCCCCAGGCTGCGGGCCAGCCCGAGCGCCGCTTCGAGCAGCGCCGTTTCGATGGCCCGATCGACGCCCAGCGGGCCGCCGTAGACGCCGTAGGGCGCCGAGATCAGGTTCTGACCGGAGGGCAGGCTCGGCACGAGCATCAGCGGCAGGACCCCCACCACGCGGCCCGCTTGCAGGGCCAGGAGGTCCTGCCCCTGGTGCCCGAAGGTCGCATTGATCGCCCGGCGCCAGCGCGACCCATGGAACAGGGTGCCGCGCGGATGTCCGGCCACGAAGGCGTCCCGCTCGGGATCGAGTTCGGCGCTCGAGGCGCGGATCTCTACGCCCGGGCTGGGGGCGGGCTGCTCGGGCAGGGAGGGCAGCGGCTCGGGTTGGCCGGAGGGCATCGCGGGGGGCCTGGGGAAGCGTGGGGAGGGTGCGGTCGTGGCTCCGGCGGCAAGGCCGGCGCCGCGGCGAGCGCAGGAAAAAAGTCGGTCCGGGGCTGCCAGCCTGCGGGGCTGCCGGAAGGGGGCCAGGGCGTGTCGATGGACGGGTGCGTGGCTCGGGCGCGGCTCGCGGCAGGCCGCTCTCGGACGGTCGGACCCGCGCAGGGGCGCGGCTCAATCGTAGAGGCGCTCGACGCGGTACTCCTTCAGGTTGCGGGCCTGGCTGAAGATGATGATCTCCCCCACCAGGCCGAAGCCGACGATCTGGACGCCCAGCACGACCAGCAGGACCCCCATCAGCAGCAGCGGCCGGCCGGCCACGCCTTCGCCGAAGACGAACTTCTGCACGGCCAGGTAGATGCAGATGCCGCCGCCGATCAGCATCAAGAGCCCGCCCAGGGTGCCGAAGAAACGCAGCGGCTTGAGCGTGAACTTGGTCAGGAACATCACCGCCAGGATGTCCAGGAAGCGCCGCACATACACGCCCAGTCCGAAGAAGCCCGCCTTGCCCCACTCCTTGAGGTGGCGCACGGGCAGCTCGACGACCTTGAAGCCCTGCCGGAAGGCCATCACCGGCAGGAAGCGGTACATGTCCCCGTAGATCGAGATGTCCTCGAGCACCTCGCGCCGCAGGGCCCGGAAGTAACAATTGAGGTCGCGGAATTGGCCGCGGATGATGCGGCGGATGACCCAGTTGAAGAAAGCCGACTGGATCCGATTGAGCACCGGATCGACCCGCGGGTGGCGCCAGGGGATCACGAAATCGGCCCCCCGGTCGAGCGCCTCGAGCATCGGACCGACCTCGAGCGGATCGATCTGCACGTACTGCGGGGAGGTCAGCAGATAGCGCCCCGCCGAACGCTCGAAGGCCGCGGACAGGCAGACCGATTCGCCGAAGGCGCTCTTGAAGGAGATGATCTTGATCAGTCCGGGGCGCACCGCTTGCTCGCGCCGCAGCTCCTGGGCCGCCTGGTAGGCCGCCCCCTGCACGCCGTCGAAGATGAAGATGATCTCGTAGCGCCGGCCCTGGCGATCGAGCTCGTTGCCCAGGGCCTGGAAGACCGCGCGGATCTCGGCGTCCGGGCTCTGGACGGGCACGACCACGGTCACGTCGACCTGCTCGGGCGGCTCCATGGGCTCGTCCTCGCCCAAGGCCTGGAGGGCGCTCTGGGGCAGCGGCTCGTAGCTGGAAGCCACGGTGGCCCGCCCGGGCTGGGCCTGGTGGGAGCGGCGGCCGGGCGTCTCGGGGACGGCGGGCTCGCGGCCCCCGGCCGGATCGGACTGGCTGGCGGGATTCATCAGTGCAGCTCGTTCAGGATGCGGTCCAAGATGCCGCGCCGGTGCATCCCGCTGGCCTTGACGGCCAGCTCGCCGAGCAGTCCGAGCATC
>JBIKLM010000254.1:0-6288 GCA_044359835.1 Planctomycetota bacterium | reverse complement strand
GCCCGCACCCCGCTCGAGGCCTACCTGTCCAACCAGGGCATCTCCCTGCCCAAGGCCCGTCGCCCCCGGGGTCCCCGTCCGAAGTGAACCCAGGCGCGCCCTTGTGCGCTTCCCCCGGGCCTTCCGGGGGAGCCTAGAGGGCATTCCCGCCCATCCGACGGCAGTTCTGGCCCGGCCCTGCGCAGGGCCGCCGCGGCCACCCGGCCGAGTTGCGGTGCGTCCCGACCGGCCCGATTCCCCTCCCAGACCCCCAGAACGGGGCGCGCCGATCTGGCCCGCCCCGCTTGGTTTTGTGGGCCGCGGAGTCGGTCGTCGTCCTCCGTGGGTCCGGAAGGAACCCGCGCCGGTCGTCGAAGGAAACTCGCCGGTTCGCGTCCCTCCGCAGAGGCCGAAGTATCCGAGGCGGTAGGAATCCCCGGCCGAAATCCACGGCCTAAATCCCAGGGCGACTTCCCAGGCCGTGCGGATCCTGAATGCCCGCGGGGTGTCGGTCGGAGGGTCCCGGGCGGGCGCTCGCTGCGGCCTTCCGACGGCGATCGAGGGGAGTGCCCGCGCGCCGGCTCGATGGGTCCGCTCGGGCAGCGGGGGATCAGGCCGTGGGCGCGGCCAGAATCCGGAGCGTCGCGTTGAGCTCGAGGTCGAGCCGCTGCTCCAGGGGATCGGGAGCGTGCCGAGCTGGAGCCGCCGGAGCCTGCGAAGCCTCGAGCAGGGCCAGATGCAGCAGGGCGTCGCCCGGTCCGATGGCCGGCTGGGTGCAGAGCCCGAGCACCACGCCTTCCGAGGGGGCGTGCAGGCGCTCGAGCTCGCGGCCGAGCACGCTGGTGGCCCCCAGCAGCAGCCGGCCGGCGGGCACATGCTCGCCCAGGCGCGCGTAGTACTCGAGCAGGCCCCCGTGGCGCGCCCGCAGCCAGCGCGTCCGGCGCAGCAGCTGCGCCGCCGGCGCGGGGGACGCGGGCCCCGCGAGCAGGCCGAGCCCGACCAGCAGGCGCTCGAGCCCGCTCAGGAGCCAAGCGACCACGGCCGGTTCGACCCGGCCCGGCCCCCCCGCTTCGACCACCAGGCTGGGCCGGCCGCTGGCCTGGGCCACGCGGCGCAGGCTTCCGGCCGTGCCGCGGTGGTGCACGATCCAGCGCGCGCCGAAGGCCCGGGCCAGGGCCAGGGACTCGGGGTGCTCCGCATCGACCCGCAGGTGGGGGTAGTTGTGGCGCGGTGCTGCGGCGCTGTGCAGGTCGATGCAGACGTCCGCCCGGGCGATCACCTCGCGATGCAGCAGGCGCGCCAGCCGGGCGCTGGGGCTGCCGTGCAGGCGGCCGGGAAAGCAGCGGTTGAGGTCGCGCCGATCCGGCGAATAGCGGGAGCCGCGCTCGAAGGCGCCCGTGTTGGCCACGGGGACGATCAGCAGCGTGCCCCGCGAGAGCTCGAAGGGCCGCTCTCGGAGCAGCGTGCGCAAGGCGGCGACCGGGCAGATCTCGTCCCCGTGCACCCCGGCGAAGACCGCCACACAGGGACCTTCGAAGGGGCCGCGCCAAACCGCCAGGGGCAGGCGCGGGCTGCCGCCCAAAGGACCGGCGGGCGCTGCCAGCGAAAGTTCGGCCCGCTCGCCCAGTCCGATGCGGCGGCGCCCGAAGCGGCCTGGATCCTTGCGTGGCAGGGGAGTCGACATGGGGTCAGGGGGCCTGGTTCAGGCTGGCCGGTTGTCTGCGCAGGCTCTCCAGCTCGCGGATCACCGCGCCGGCCACATCCAGTCCGGTGGCCGCCTCGATGCCTTCGAGTCCCGGCGACGAATTGACTTCGTTGACCAGCGGGCCCTCGGGCCCCTCGAGCAGATCCACGCCGGCGACGCCGAGCCCGAGCAGCCGCGCAGCGCGCTCGGCCAGCTGCCGTTGCTCGGCGCTCAGCTCGAGCGGCGAGGCCGCCGCGCCGCGGTGGATGTTGCTGCGGAACTCATCCGCGCGGGCCTCCCGGCGCATGGCTGCGAAGACCCGGCCGCCGAGCACGATGGCGCGGATGTCGCGGCCCCGGCTGTGGGCGATGAAGCGTTGCAGCAATACAGCCTGGCGGGACTGGTGCAGGGCTTCCACGGTCGCTTCGGCCGCGGCCAGGCTCTCGGCCAGGATCACGCCCACCCCTTGGGTGCCCTCGAGCAGCTTGAGGATCACCGGGGGACCGCCGAGGCGTTCGACCGCCTCGCGCAGTTGCTCGCGCTCGCGCACGAAGGCCGTCTGGGGCACCGGCACTCCGGCGGCGCACAGCCGCTGAAGCGCGCGCAGCTTGTCCCGCGAAGCAGCGATCGCTTCCGAGCCGTTGGGGCAGGGAACGCCCAGGGCCTCGAAGTGCCGCACCGCGGCCAGGCCATAGCGGCTGATCGAGGCGCCGATGCGCGGCAGCAGCGCGTCGAACTCCGGGCAAGGCAGGCCGCGATAACGCAGGCGGATGCGCGGTCCGACCTCCAGCTCGAGCCTCAGCGTGTCCAAGACATAGGGCTCGTGTCCACGGGCGCGGGCGGCTTCGGCCAGCCGGCGTGTGCTGTAGCTGTCGGCGGCGGTCGAGAGGAACCCGAGGCGCATGGGGGCGGATTCTGGTGGGCCGGAGGGAGGCTGAGGGCCGGGCTCTGCCCGAGCCCGCTCGACAGCCCCTGAGCATGCCTCGTGCCCCCTGCGGGGGCCACAGCAGGGCGGGATCGCTGGCCGGGCCTCCCGTTGGCCCCAGGCCTCGGACCCGTCGACCCAGGCGGGCGAGCAGGCGCCGGCGGACGGGCGGGGCAAGCGGCGTTCCCGGCCCGACACACCGTGCTGGCCCGGGCCGCCTGGCGGCCTGCACCGGTGCGTTTGGCATGGGCTTTGCTTGCCCTTTGCTTCGCCGTCCCCGCGGACTCACACTCGACGGCCCAGATCCGCCATGCGCCACCTCGTTTTCCTGTTCCTGGCCGTCGCGACCGCGGCCTGTGCCGCGCGCACCGAGCTGCGCTCCGTGCCCGAGCCCCTGGTCCTGACCACCAGCGCCTACGAGTTGGCCGGCTCCCTGCCGCTGCCGCAGCAGGAGCCGCTCGAGCTGCCCGGTCTGCACAACGTCTTCCGGCTCAGCGACCAGATCGTCTCGGGCAGCGAGCCCCACGGGGAGCAGGCCTTCGAGGAGATGCGCCGCCTGGGCATCCGCACGGTCTTGACCGTGGACGGCAAGGTGCCCGATGCGGAGACCGCGGCGCGCTACGGCCTGCGCTACGTGCACGTGCCGATCCGCTACAACGGCATCACGGAGCAGGAGCGGGTGGCGATCGCCAAAACCTTCCGCGAGCTGGAAGGGCCCTTCTACGTGCACTGCTACCACGGCCAGCACCGCGGCCCGGCGGCGGCGGCCCTGGGGCGGCTGGTGCTGGACCAAGCCAGCCGCGAGCAGGCCGTGGCCGAGATGCGCCAGTACTGCGGCACCTCCAAGAAGTACGAGGGCCTGTACCGCGACATCGCCGCCGGCGACCTCCCGGACGCAGCCGCCACGGCGGCCAGTGACTTCGACTTCGCGCCGGCCTTCCGCTTCGAGGGCGAGCGCGGGGCGATGGTCGAGATGGCGCGCTCCTTCGACACCCTCAAGGACCTGGCCGAGCGCGATTGGCAGGTCAATCCCGAGCACCCCGATGCCACCGCCCATGGCGAGGCCCGGCGACTCTATCAGGCCCTCTCGCAGGTCCACGATCTGCCCGCCACCGCCTTCAAGCCCGGCGACTATCGCGAGATCCTGTCCAAGTCGCTGACCCAGTCCAAGGAGCTGCTGGCCCTGCTCGAGAGCTCCGGCGGCGTGTCGCCCGAGAGCTCGCCCAAGGCCAAGGATCTGGTCGGGTCGATCGGCAAGGGCTGTGAGGCCTGCCACGGCCTGTATCGCAACCAGTAAGGGTTTCTCGGGGTCGCGGCTCGCCCGACGCCCGATCCGAGAGCCCCGCCGTCCGACTGCCCGCTGCGCCGCTCGCAGCGGGTGAGAGCGGGGACTCGCTTGGGTTCTTCGCGAGGCGCGTTGGGGGCTCCCGGAGGCGCTGCGGACCTCGCGGCGGGGGCGATCCGGGGTCCGGAGGCGAGGGGAGGCAATCTCTGCGGGGATCCCTGCCGCTGCGCCCGCCGGAGGGCGGCCCAAAGCCATGCGGGCTGCCTGTTCCTGCGGCTCGGGCGCAGCCCCGGTCGATGGACCTTGCAGGCGGCGGCAGGCACTCCGCAGGCCCACGCGACGGGCCACTCGGGCGAGCGCACCGCGGTGGGATCGGGGTCGCAGCGATTCGAGCGAGGTTCGCAATGCGAAGCTGGCCTTCGAAGCAACGCAGTAGCCCCGCTGGCCCCCTTCTTTTCCGATCGCTTCGATCCCCTCCGCCGCCGGGGGCCCAGGCCTGTCGATCCGCAGCCTGGCCCTAACCATCCTGGCCCAGCGCTGCGCTCGACCCGCGGCGTCAGCGTTTCCGGATGGCTCCCCGAGTAGGGCTCGAACCTACAACATTCCGATTAACAGTCGGATGCTCTACCATTGAGCTATCGGGGATCCGGAGGCGCACCAGAATAGCCAGCGGGGCCGCCCAGTCAAGCCAGGTCTCGGTGGGTTGGTCCGGGGAGATCCGGGGCCACCACGGGGCTGAGCGGCACCCGGGACCAGTCCCAGGCGCCAAGCCACTCGGCGGGGGTCTTGAGCGGGGGGCGGCCCGCGCCGCTCCACAGGCCCAGGCTGGCGGCACACCAGCCGACCAACTCGCGGGGGTCCAGATCGGCTTGGCGCCATTCGGCCAGGCCTGGCGCGCCGCCCCGCTTGCTGAGTCGGCGGCCCTCTGCATCGAGCACCAGGGGCAGGTGGTACCAGGCCGGGGCCGAAAGGCCCAGAGCGGAATAAATTTGCTCCTGGCGCACCGCGGAGGGCAGCAGGTCGTCCCCGCGCACGACCTGATCGACGCCTTGGCGCGCGTCGTCGACGACTACGGCCAACTGGTAGGCGATCATCCCGTCGCGGCGCAGCAGCAGGAAGTCGCCGCACTCCTCCGCCGGGCAGAAGCGCACCGGCCCGCGTAGCCGATCGACGGTTTCCAGCCAGCCCGGCGGCAGGGCCATGCGCAGCCCCGCCGGAACGCCACAGCGGCGCTCGGCTTCGCGGCGATCCGGATAGCGGCCCCGGCAGGTGCCCGGGTAGCGCAGCTCCTCGCCCGAAGCATGGGGCGCATCGAGGGCCTCGAGGATCTGGCGGCGGGTGCAGACGCAGGCATAGGCGTGACCCGCGGCCTCGAGCCGGTCGAGCGCGGCGTGGTAGGGGCCGAGGTCGTCGCTCTGCCGCAGCAGGTCGCCGTCCCAATCGATCCCGAGCCAAGCGAGGTCGGCGAGCATCTGCTGCTCGTGCTCCCGGCGGCAGCGCGTGCCGTCGAGGTCTTCGCTGCGTAGCACGATCCGGCCGCGCTCGGCGCGGGCGCTCCACCAGGCCGCCAGGAACGAGCGGGCGTGCCCGAGATGCAGCGGGCCCGTGGGGCTCGGCGCCAGGCGACCGCAGGGCTTTCGGCTCACTTTCCGAAGCGCAGCTCGACCCGCCGCGCCGGCCCGCGGTCCTCGCCGGAGAGCACCAGCAGCACCAGCCGGTCGTGTTCGTGCTCCGGCAGCAGGGCGCCGAAACGGGCGTCCGCCGCGAGGCCTTCCAGGGGGGCTCCGAGCAGGGCCGCCAGGGCCGGCACCGTGTTCGAGTGCCCCACGGAGAGGGCCAGGGAGCCCGGCGGCAGGTCCCGCAGGGCCCGGGCATGGCCCTCCAGATCGCGCGGGTCGTACTCGGCGATCTCGAGCGCCAGCAGCTGGGCCAGGGGCTCGGCCGTGGCCCGCGCGCGGCGCGTCGGGCTGGCGAAGAGATGCGTGACCCCGCTGCCGCCCAGCAGGCGAGCCAGCTCCCGGGCCCGCTCGATCCCGGCCGCGCTCAGCTCCGGATCGCCCTCGGCGCTGGCCTTCTCCGCGTGCCGCACCAGGGCCACCAGCCGGGGCAGGGCCTGCGGCTCCTCGGCGCGCTCCGCCCCGCCGGGCGCCGGCGCCGGAGAGGCCGCCGGGCGTGGCTCCTGGAGTCGCAGCCCCGTCCGCGGAGAGTGGGAGCTCGCCAGGGGGGCGCTCGCGGCCACCAGCGCCAGGGCGAGCAGCAGGGACAGCGGGGCGGCCAGGCGACGAAACCGAGCGAGGGGGATCCGCATGGCCGGGAGCCTAGCAGCCGCCCGACGCCGCTCCCCGGCCAGCCTCTGATCCGCGGTTGCGCGGCGGCTCGGACGCCCGGCCGAGGGCCGCAGCCACGGCCCCGGCG
>JBIKLM010000021.1:0-20985 GCA_044359835.1 Planctomycetota bacterium | reverse complement strand
CGCCCGCCAGGGGCGCCCGAACCGGAGACAGAACCGGGGCCTCGACCGCCAGCGGCGGCCGCGCGCAGGCGACCAGGGGGAGGAGCAACGGGAGGAGCAGCGGCCAAGGGCGTTGCATGGCGCCGGGGAGTATCCCACGCCGGCGCGGCGCTGGGGTGGGGGGGCTGCTGGGCCGCTGGTCAGCGGGTCAGCGGGTCAGCGAAAGGGGGCGCGGGGGCCGCGGGGCTCGGAACGCGCGGGAATTCGGGCCCTGGAGCCGGCCGCAGGCTGTTCCGCGACACGGGGATGCTGGCCCGAAGATGCCTTGAGCGCGAGGAACGTGGCGCCACGGAGGGGCGGGCCGAACCCGGCACCGAGAGGCAGGCGATGCCCGCGGCCCTCCGCTCCTGCCCGAAGCGGGCCACAGCGGGCAGACTCTCTGGCCCATGCCCCCCGTACGCCGTGAGCGCTGGTTGGTCGTCCTGGCCCTGTTGGGCCTGTTGGCCCTGTTCTTCGAGGACCCGCTGCGACGCTTTCCCCACGGGGCCTGGTCCACGGCCGACCTGACCCAGGCCTCGGCCTTCACGCGCGTGGTGGAGGGGCACACGCCCGCCAACCGGCTGCTGTCCGATCCGCCCTTCCAAATGCAGCCCTGGCTGCACTTCGGGCTCGAGGAACTGCGCGCGGGCCGCCTGCCCCTGTGGAACCCCTACAACGGCGGGGGCCAGCCGCTGCTGGCCAACTACCAGTCGAGCCTGCTCTCGCCCTGGAATCTGCCCTTCCTGCTGCTGCCCTTCGGCATGGCCCTGTGGATCAGCGCGGGGCTCAAGCTGTTCGCGCTCGGGCTGTTCACCTACCTCTTGCTGCGCGAATGGCGCCTGCGGCCCCTGGCGGCCTTCCTGGGCGCCACGGCCTTCGCCTTCTCGGGCCACAACGTCTTCACCCTGGCCTACCCGCACCCCGGCGCCTTGATCGTGCTGCCGGCGGGCCTGTTCTGCTTCGAGCGCGCCATCGGCCGCTGGAAGGCCTCGCGCCTCGGCAGCGCCGGCCCGCGCGCCCATTGGCCCTGGCTCGTGGGCCTGGCCCTGGCCTGCGGCGTGGGGGCCCTCGCCGGCCATCCCGAACCCTATTTCTTCGCGGGCCTGTGCCTGGCGGCATGGGTGTCGGTGCGCGTGTTGCACCTGTGCTGGAAGGAGCGCCGGCGGCGCGGCGAATTCTTCGCGGCCCTGCGCCTGGGCCTGCTGGTGCTGGCGGCCGCGCTGCTCGGCACGGCGCTGGCAGCGGTGCAGATCCTGCCCTTCCTCGAGTACCTCGAGCACAGCGCCGCGATCAAGGCCCGCAAGCACAACCAGGAGGCCTTCCTGCTCGAGCAGTGGCCCCTGCTCGCCTACCCCGACCTGTACGGCAATCCTTCGAAGTCGGTCTGGCCGCTGTTCACCCTGCCGGTGCCCAACTACGAGGGCGCCAACATGCTCTATCCGGGGGCTCTGGCCTTGCTCCTGGCGCTGCTCGGACTGGGCGCGAGCCAGGCGCGGCGCCTGGTGTTGGCCCTGCTGGCCGGTCTGACGGCCTGGTTCCTGTACGCCTACGACATCGGCGGTGTGGCCGCCTGGAGCAAGAGCGTGCCGCTGCTCAAGGATGCGCCGATCAACCGCAGCCAGCCGGCGGCCCTGTTCGCCCTGGCCTGCTTGGCGGCGCTTGGCTTCGATGGGCTGCTGCGCAGCGAGCTCGAGGCCGCGCGCCCGCGCCGCTTGGCCTGGGCCGCGGCCACAGCGCTGCTGGGGCTCGGGCTCTGGTGGGCCCTGCAAAGCGGCGCCGCGACGCTGTTCGAGCGCCACATCGCCGAGCTGGGGCCGCCCGACTCGATCCGCTCGTTCTCAGCGGCCCACCGCGGCAAGATCGACCGCAGCCTGCTGCTCGGAACCCTGGCTCTGGCAGCGCTGCCGCTGCTGCCCGCGCGCTGGCCGCGCTGGCCGCGCTGGCTGGCGGCCTGCGGGGCGATCCTGGCGCTGTTCTATCAGCTCGGCTGGATCCATCGGCACTACAACCCGACCATCGACGAGCGCTTGTTCTACCCGCGCACCGCGCCGATCGAGCGCCTGCAGCAGGAGACCCGCGGCGAATTGGTGGCGGTGCTGGGCGACGTGCCGATCATGGCCGAGACCAACCTGGTCCAGCGGATTTCGATGCTGGCGAACTACGACGCCATGGCGGTCGCCGACCACGACATGGCGCTGATCCTGTGCTTCGATCCGGCCGAAATGGCCAAGAACCCGCGCGCCACCAGCGGCGCCGGCCTCGAGCTGTTCGGCGCGCGCTACGTCCTCGCGCCGGGCCATTGGCCCCTGGTGGAGAGCGAATACGCGCGCCTCCTGCGCCAGCGCTCGATGGCCGGCAAGCCGCGCCGCCTGGTGGCCGGCACCGAATTCGTGCAGACCCTGCGGGCCTCGCGGCCCGGCTTGCAGGCGGCCATGCTGACCCTGCTGTTCCCCCCGAACCTGGAGGGCGCGGTCGAGCTGGTGCTCGAAGAGGCCGAGACCGGCCGCGAGCTGTCCCGCGAGCGCTTCGATGCCAGGCGCCTGGCCGAAGGCGCTCTGCCGCCCAAGGCCATCGCCTTGGGCCTGCCCACACCGGCCGATTGCCTGGCCCGCGAGGTGGTGCTGCGCTTCGACCCGCAGCCGGAGTCCGCCGGCAAGGCCTACCGCCTGCGCTGCTCCGGCGAGAGCGCGGATTTCCGCCGCGCCGCGGCACTGGTCGAGCTCGCGGTGCCGCCGGACCCCAAGCGCCCGGGCGAACCGCCGCCGCTGCTGGCGGGCGGCGAGCCCCTGCCTGGCATGGCGCGCGCGGACCTGTCCTACGGCTACGGCGAGCTCGAGTTCCTCGGCCAGCTGTCGACCCAGGGCCTGTGGCGCCATCGCCCGAACCTGGGGCGCTATTTCAGCGTCGACGGCTGGCGGCATTTCGCCGACCGCCGCGCCCTGCAGGTGGCGCTGCTCGAGGGCCGCTTCGAGCCCTACGAACAGGCCCTGTTCCTGCCGGGCGAAGGTCCGCAGGCCGATTCAGCCCCGGCCCTGGGACCGGCCGTGGCCGCCCGGGTGCTGAGCGAGCAGCCTTGCCGGGTCGAGCTCGAGGTCGAGCGCGAACGGGCGGGGCTGCTGGTGATCGCGCGCTCCCACTTCCCGGGTTGGAAAGCGCGCGTCGACGGCCATCAAACCCCCCTCTGGCGCGCCAACTACGCCTTCAACGCCCTGCCGGTCCCCGCGGGCAAGTCGCGGATCCTGTTGACCTACGAGCCGTTCTCCCTGCGCCTCGGGGCCGCCCTCTCCGCCCTGTCCGCTCTGCTGCTGGCGCTCGCCTTCTGGCACGGCCGCCGCGGCGCCCGGGCCTGGAGCGGCTGAAGACCTGCGGCCGATCAGTGCCAGCCCCCGCCCAGGCGCGGATAGAGCTCGGCGTGGACGCTAGAACAGCCGCGGGCCGCCCGAACGCTCACAGCCTGGAAGAAAATCGGCACGCAGCGCCGATCCCGGGCTGTGTGGCAGGCGGACGCAGTCCCAAAGGCATCCGAGGGGTTGGAGTTACGGCTCGGGCGCAGCCCGAGCCGATTGAGTCCCAACCGATCATTCCTCGCGCTGGATCAGGATGCCGGGGTCGCGGGGGTCGCGGCGCGAAGCGAAGTCTTCGAACTGCTCGGCGACGGCGGGATGGATCTCGAAGGTGCTGTGGCGCTCGTAGACCTCGATGGCGCGGATGTGGAAGCCGCGCACGCGGCCGCGGCGGCACAGGGAAGCCACCAGGCGCGGAGGCGTCGCGCCGCGCGCCGCGCCCCAGTTGATCGTGAAGCGCACGCCGCCCTCGACCGCAGCGCGCGGCCGTTGCGCGCCCGGTTCGTCGCGCTCGCCCACCGGATGGCGCGGGCCCGCACCATCGGAGGCCGCTGCGCCGGAGTCGGCGGCGGCGCTAACGCTGCCCGCTGCGCCCGTCCGCGCACCGCTGGCAGCGGCGCCCGGGGTGTTGCTGGCGAAGCGCTCGAGCAGGGCCGCCACCAGCGCCGCGGGCTCGCGGCCGGCCAGCAGGGCGCGGGCTTCCTCCAGGCGCTCGGCGCTGGGTCCGGCGGCCAAGGCGGTCTCGAGTTCCGCGGCCAAGCGGGCGCGCTCGCGCGCGCGCACCTCGGCGCGCACCTCGGCCGAATCCGGCGAGCGCCGCCACTGGAAGCGCACGCGCGCGTCGCGGGCCAGGCGCTCGACGTCGCGGCGTTTGTAGTGCGGCGTGAAGAGAATCGACAGACCGGATTTCCCGGCCCGCCCGGTGCGTCCCGCCCGGTGCGTGTAGGTTTCCGCGTTGATCGGCAAGGAGCCGTGGATCACCGCGGCCACGTCGGGCACGTCCAAGCCGCGCGCGGCCACGTCGGTGGCGACCAGCACGCGCACCTGGCCGGCGCGGAAGGCCGCCAGGGTGCGCTCGCGCAGGCTCTGGGAGAGCTCGCCGGAGAGCGGCTGGGCGGCGAAGCCGTCGGCCTCGAGGCGGTGCGCCAGGGCCAGGGCCTCGGCGCGGCGCTCGACGAACACCAGGGTCCGCGGGGCGTCCTGCAAGGCCAGCAGATCGACCAGCAGGCCGTAGCGCCCGGAGCGCTCCACGGCGTAGGCCTCGTGCTGGATGTCGAGGTTAGCTTCCCCGAGGCGCGTGCCCTCGATCGCCAGGGGGTCCTGCTGATAGCGCTCGGCCAGGCGCAGGATGCCCTCCGGGAAGGTGGCGGAGACGAGCTGCGTGCGGCGCTCGGCCGGCAGGCTGTCCAGGATCGCCTCGAGCTCCTCCCGGAAACCCAGGTCGAGCATCTGGTCGGCTTCGTCCAGCACCAGTTCGCGGATCGCGCTGGCGTCGAGCTGGCCGCTGCGCAGGTGGTCGAGCAGCCGGCCGGGGGTGCCGACCAAAAGCGCGGGCCGCCCGGCGAGCACCTGCCGATCGCGGAACAGGGGCGTGCCGCCGGTGACCGCAGCGACGCGCACGCTGCGCTGGCCGGCGTAGAGCCAGGTCAGCTCCTCGGCGACCTGGTTGGCCAGCTCGCGGGTCGGGACGATGATCAGGGCGCGCGGACCGGGAGTCGGGCCCGCAGCAGCTGCGGTCAGCGTGGGGGCCAGGGCCAGGCCCAGGGCCACGGTCTTGCCCGAGCCGGTCTTGGACGAGATCTGCAGGTCGCGCCCGGCCGCGGTCGGCACCAGCACCGCGGCCTGCACCGGGGTGAGGGTTTGGAAGCCGCGGGCGCGCAGGGCCGGCGCCAGGGCGGCCGGCACGAGCGCGAAGGGGTCGGAAGGGGGCTCCCCGGGCTGCCCCGGGGCCTCGCCGGGCTCCCCGGGTCCCTCGCCTGCGGCGTCGCCTTCAGAATCCGCAGCTGGAGCGGCCGGGGCCGCCGTGACAGCGGGCGCGGAGCCACGCTCGGTTTCCGCGAGCCGGGGCGCGAACTCGGGATCGGTCCCTGCCGCGGGGCCCGGCTCGCCGCCCGGCCCGGCAGGCCCTGCGGGCACGGCGGTGCTTTTGGACGCGGCAGCGATTGCGGCAGCCGGAGTGCTTTCGGGCGCCGGCGCCACTCCGGCAAGCGGCGCAGCGGAGGATTCAGGCGCTGCCGCGGAGGGCCCGGATACCTGCGGGGCTTTTCCGCTCGCTTGATCCGAGGGCGTACGCGCTCCCGCGACCGGGGCCTGGGCCTCGGGCGACGGTTCGGACCCGGCCGCCGGCCGGCGCCAATCCGCCGGTTTGTCCTGCCCGCTCTCCGCGGCGCGCCGCGCGGCCAGCCCACGCCGCCGCGCCCGCCGGTTTTCCGGGGTCTGCGGCGTCGGGTCGGATTGGGGATCGGCGGCGTCCATGGGAGCGGCGAGCGGCCGGACCCCGTCAGACGCAGGACCTCGGGCGACCCGCGGGCGATCCGCCAGCGTAACCCGACCCGGCCTCGCGCGGGCCCTCCAGGCCCGATTCCCCCGAAAACCCCCGAGCGCCGGAGCAGCGAGTCCGGCGTCGGCCAGGACGCGCCTGGCCGATTCGAGCGTCCCTGAGGCGCTCGAGTTTCCACGGATACCATGGAGCGCATGAGGTCCAAGCGCATCGACCCGATCCTGATCCGCCTGTCCTGGGTCCTGCCCCTGGCCCTCCTCCTCGCTTGTGCCGGGGCGCCTTCGCAGCGCGCGGAGCGGCTTTATTTCGGTGGCCCGATCCTGACCATGGCCGGCGCCGAGCCCGCCTATGCCGAAGCGCTGGCCATAGCCGAGGGCCGCATTCTGGCGGTCGGGGCACGGGAGCAGGTCGAGGCCTTGGCCGACGCGGGAACGGAGCGCATCGACCTTGCCGGCCGAGCGCTGCTGCCGGGCTTCATCGACGCCCACTCGCACATCGCCACCTACGAGATGACCTGGGGTCTACCGGTGCTGTCGCCGCCGCCGGTGGGAAAAGTCGAGCGCATCGCCGACATCCAGCGTCTGCTGAGCGAATTCCTCGCGGCCAGCGGGCTCGCGCCCGGCGAGCTCGTGATCGGCTCGGGCTACGACGACTCCCTTTTGGCCGAACGGCGCCATCCCAATCGCCACGACCTGGACGCGGTCAGCCGCGAGCACCCGATTCTGATCTCCCATGCCTCGGGCCACATCCTGGTCGCCAACACCCGCGCGCTCGAGCTGGTGGGCTTTGGCCGCGAAACCCCAGCTCCACCGGGCGGCGTGATCCGCCGCGAGGCCGACGGGCACCCCGACGGCGTGGTGGAGGAACTGGCCGCGTTGCCGTTCCTGCGCTTGATCGAACCGGACCCGCTCGAGAAGCAGATCCAAGACTTCGAAGCCATCCAGCTCTACTACGCCAGCCTGGGCATCACCACGGCCCAGGACGGGATCTCGATGGCCAAGGACATCGAACTCCTGAAGGCCACCGCCGCCCAGGGCCGGCTGATCCTCGACGTGGTCAGCTACCCGCGCTGGGACTTGTTCAACGACGTGCTGGCGGGCGAGCGAAAGCTCGAGATCGAGTACCACCCTCCGATGCACGCCTGCAATCCGGCGCTGGAGAGGCACGCCCACCCGGAGCCCGAAATCCGCGACGCCGCCCGCACCCAGGTCGGCATCTACGTCAATCGGCTGAAGTTCGGTGGCGTGAAGATCTCAGCGGACGGCTCCCCGCAGGGCAAGACCGCCTACCTGACCAAGCCCTACCTGCACCCTCCCGAGGGGCTCCCGGCGGATTATCGCGGTTATCCCACCGTGTCCCAGGAGGAGCTGGACCGCTGGTTCGACGTGGCCTACGGCCACGACGTGCAGCTGCTGGTGCACTGCAACGGCGACGCCGCCGCAGACATGCTGATCGCCGCGGTGCGCCAGGCCCGGGACGAACACGGGCCCAAGGACCTGCGCCCGGTGATGATCCATGCGCAAATGATCCGCAAGGACCAAGTCGACGCGATGGCCGAACTCGGCATCGTGCCGAGCTTTTTCACGGCCCATACCTTTTATTGGGGCGATTGGCACGTCTCCGAGACCGTCGGACCGGAGCGCGCCGCCTGGATGAGTCCGACCGGCTACGCCGCCACCCTGGGGCTGCGCTTCACCAATCACACCGACGCCCCGGTGGTGCCGCCCGATCATTTCGACCTGATCTGGACCGCCGTGCACCGGCAGACCCGCAGCGGCGTCGTGATCGGACCGGAGCAGCGTATCCCTATCTATCGCGCCTTGCGCGCGGTGACCCTCGATGCGGCCTACCAGTACTTCGAAGAGCACGAGAAGGGCTCCCTCGAGCCCGGCAAACGGGCCGACCTGATCGTGATCGACCGCGATCCCCTGGCCATCGATCCAGGCGAGCTGCGCTCGCTGCGGGTCCTCGAAACGATCAAGGACGGCCAGACCATCTGGCGTCGGACAGAGTGACAGCCTGAGAAAAACCGACCCGGGCTGCGCCCGAGCCGCAAGACCAGGCTGTCCGCATGACTTCGGGCCGCCATCCGGCGGCCGCAGAGAGCGGGATCCGCGCTGCGCGCCGTTTGGCTCACCGCCTGCGGGTCCTGCGCCGGCGGCGTGGATCCCTGGCACAGGCCCGACGCAAGCGCGCGGCTACCATCGCGCCATGCTCGAACTGCGCCCCGCTTGTGAGCACTGCCAGCGGCCCCTGCCCCCGGACTCGGCCGAGGCCCGCATCTGCAGCTTTGAATGCACCTTTTGTGCCGAATGCGCCGAAGGCCTGCTGGCAGGCGTGTGCCCCAACTGCGGCGGGGACTTCGTGCGTCGTCCGATCCGCCCGCGCCAGGCCTGGTGCTCCGGGGCGTCGCTGGCCGAGCACCCGGCCGCCGCCACAGCCAAGCACCGCCCGGTGGATCTGGAGCGGCACGGGGAGCTCCTGCGGCGGCTGGCCGGGCGGCCAGCGCCAGCGCGCTGAGCCCGGCGGGGCCCGCGGGCGCCCCGTCCAGGTCGGATTGGCGCGGGCCGGGGGTTTTGGGGTCAGAGGGGCCGGCTTGCGGGCGGAGCGGCCCGCGCTAGGGTGGACGCAGAGACTTCCCCAGGGAAACCCATGAACCAGATCACGCGCTGCCTGCTGGCCTTCGCCCTCGCAACCCCCTCTTTGGCCCAGCAGGCCGTGTTCGACGACTTCGCCCGGCCCGACTCCACGAACCTGGGTCCGAATTGGTTCGAGGGCAACGGCGACTTCGTGATCCAAAGCCAGGCGGCGCGCGGCAACATCCCCTTCGCCAACGACACCTGGATGTCGCACACGGGCTTCAGCCGGCCCTACACCCAAGCCAAAGCCGACATGCGCTTCGCGCGCTTTCCCGGCGATCCGCTCTTCGCCGCTGGGCTGGTGATCGGTCTCGATCCGAACACCTGGGGCGGCGTCGCCGTGCTGGTGCAGGACAACAACCTGGACGGCCTGTTCGACCGCATCTTCTTCAACGCGGCGATCAACGCCGGGGCCTGGTTCTCCCAGGGAACGCCGATCTTCTACGACCTGCCGAGCCCGATCTCGGCCGGCCGCTTGACCGTGTGGGCCGAGGACGGCGGCGATCTGGCCGTGGCGCGGGTCGAAGACGACGCCGGCAACCTGCAAGGGGTCTTCACCGCCGCCGGCATCGTCGGCACGCCCTTCGCCCCGACCGGCACGCGCGCCGGCATCTGGGTGCGCGGGCGCTCGATCTGCGACGACTTCCACGCCCTCGAGCACCGCAGCCTCGACGCCTTCCCCTCCGCCCTCTCGCTCAGCTCCGGCGGTTCCGCGGTGCTCGACATCTCCCTGGGCTCCGCCCAGACCGGCCGCCCCTACCTGCTGCTCTCGAGCCTCCAGGCGGCGACCCCGGGCCTCTCCGTGGGCCCCGGCGTGTTCCTGCCCCTGGCGATCGACACCCTGACCCAGTGGAGCCTGCAGAACCCGAACACCGCCCCCTACGCCGCGACCCTGGGCCTGCTCGGCCCCGCCGGCCACGCCCGCGCGCGCCTCAACCTGCCGCCCGGCTCCTTCCCCTCCCTGGCCGGCCTCTCCATCGCCCACGCCGCCCTGGCCATCGACCCGAGCAACCTGACCCCCAGCGCTGCCACCAACGCCGCCACGATCAGCCTGCTGCCCTGATCGGCGCCTGAGGGAGGCCCCGCCGACCGCCGCCGTAGCGCTCGCTCGGTGCGGCCCGGCAGCGCGGTCGAAAACCCCGATCGGGCACGCCCGCGCACAATCCGTGGCCAGCGGAGCCGGGCTCGGGCGATGCTCTTGGACCCCGGTCCGCGCGGACGGTTGGCGTCGGCGCACAGACCGCGCAGGGCCTCGCAGGCTATGAGAGGCCCCAACCCCGACCCGACCGCCTGCGCCTGCCCCATGAAGCTGCTCGCTTGGCCCTGCGCCCTCGTGTTGTTCGCCGCTCCGCTGCACGCCGCGGTCCAAAGCGCCTGGCGCGCAACCGCCACCGGGGAGCTGACCGACGCCACCCACCCGCAGCGCCCGGGCGACTTCAAGACCTACCGCATGCGGGTCGAAGTGCGCCTCGACGAGGCCATCGGCGAAGCCGAACTGGTCTGGACCGACCTGGACGAGTCGCCCGCCCAAGCCGAGCGCCGCTGGTGGCGGCGCGGCCGGCTGTTCCAGAGCGACCCGAGCGGCGCAGAGCAACCGGCCGAAGGCCTGGGCGATCTGGCCCCGGCCGCGCTGGCCATGATCCATCCGGGTTTGCTCTCGGCCTACCTGCGCGAACGCCCCGAAAACGCCGACAACGGGGACGTGACCCTCGGAGCGAGCCCGACGCCGCCGCGCTTCATCGCCGCCAACGACGTGCTTTGGCGGGTCGAGAGCACACCGGCTGCCCAGGATCGGCCCGCCGCGATCCGCTCGCTGACCCGCCTCCTGCACCACGACATCGCCGGCTCCCAGTCCGAGACGATCGCCTACGAAGGTCCGGTCGTCACCATCACGCGCGCCGGACGCCGGATCGCACGCTTCGAGTTCGGGCCCCAGGAGTCGCAGGCGGCCCCGCGCTGCCCGCTGGGCGATCCGGGCCGCGACGAGGCCCTGGTGATTCCGCCGGAGGACTTTGTCTTCCTGGACTACGGCGGTGGCCTGTTCGGTTGTGAGCTCGAGCGCGCCAACTCGCGCGTGTTCGTGGTCGAGTTCGAAGACCGGCTGCTCGTCTTCGAAGGCACCTTCACCAGCCGCAATACCGAGCACCTCGCCCAGGCCGTGAAGGCCCGCTTCGGCAAGCCGGTGACCCACTTCGCCTTCAGCCACATCCACGGCCAATACCTGGGCGGCGTGCGGGCCTGGGCCGCACAGGGCGCCACCGTGCTGGCTCCGCCCAGCTCGCTGCCCGCGATCCGCGAGACCCTGGCGGCGCCCTTCGGCCTGCGCCCCGACGCCTGGTCCCGCGCGCCGGGCCCGCTGCGCCTGGAGGCCGTCCCCCAGCGCTGGCACCACGCCGACGAGCGCGCCGAGGTGCTGCTGATCAACGACCCCCAGTCCGACCACACGGACGAGTATTTGCTCGTCTATCTGCCTCGCACCAAGACCCTGCTGACCGGCGACCTGCTGTTCTACCGCCCCGGCCAGCCCCTGCGCGGGCGTTCCCTGACCCTGGCCCGCTACATCGCCGCCCTGGGGCTCCAGGTCGATCGCTGCTTGATCACTTGGCCCCTCGACTGGCCCGGCAAGAACGACCTGACCGGCGCGGACCTGCGCCAAGCCGCCGAAGCCGGCGAACGCGCCGATCCCGACGCACCGCGCTGAAGCCCCGTTCCGCGCGCCGCGCTTGCCCGGCCGACGACGCAGGGACTGCGGGGCCCCGGACACTCCAGGGCGGCCAGGATTCCCTCGAGGGCAAGGCCCGGCGCGGCCAGCCGAAGCAGCCGCGCGGGGCAGGCGACCTGCGCCGGAACGGCCGATCGCAGTTTCAGGTCGCCAGGAAGGTCAGGGCTAGGCCGTTGCGGGTGCTGAGCTTGAAGGGGGGGGCAGGGGCAGCTGTGCGACTGATCGCCACCGACGCCTGCGGCGCAACGGTCCTCTCGCGGCGCGGAGACGACCAGCAGATCCCCGGAGATGGCAAGCGCCGAAGCGAACCCATCGTTGATCTCCCTGTACGTCAACGTGAGCGAGACAGCCTCCGTCCCCTCCCCCGGCATCGACCTGCCCGCGTGGAGTCTGCGTGGGCGGCCGACACCCTGACACCAACCGCGCCGCACTCCGAACCGCAGCACGGAAACCTGACCCCGCCGCAAGCCTGCTGGGATCATGTCATCGCCACCAAGCTCGGGCCTTGCTTCCATGACCACCGATCCGCCTCCCCACGCCACACAGGCCGCGCTCTCAGCCTCCTGGGTCTCCCGAGTTGACCCCGCGGCAACGATCTGGCCGCCTGAACTCCGCGCCTGCTACCGGCAAGCCATGTTGGGCGCCCAGTTGCCGCTCCTCACAGGCGTCGGCATCTTCCTGCTCTGGCTGCCCCTGCGCGGGCTTTCAGAGTCCATCAAAGACTCGCTCGAACATGCGGGTCTGCTCGTATTGTCCTTCTCCTGGATCCCGCTCCTGTGGGGACTGACTTGGCTGGTGATTTTCACCGTTCGTGCCCGCCGCCAATTCGCCTGGCCCTGAGCAAGCCTGAAAAAACCTCTGCTGGTTGCCTTCGGCCTCCAACTCAGCACCATTCCGATCGGCTTCTTCGTCCTCGTCATGGCCATCAGCATCGATGGCCCTGGGGACTTCCCAAATGACTGACAGGCTGAGAAAAAATCGACTCGGGCTGCGCCCGAGCAGTCAGACCAGCCTGTCAGCATGCCTTTGGGCCGCCATCCGGCGGCCACAGAGGCTGGGATCGTCGCTGCGCGCCGATTTTTCCCAGCCTCTGAGGACCGTGCGCCCTGGAACTCCAGATGCACGGCGGGGGGCCAGATCGAGCCCCGAGCCGAGCCCCCGGGTTCCGCACGTGGAATCCCGGGGTGCACCTCGGGTGGGTTGGGGGTCAGGGGGCCAGGAAGGTCAGGGCCAGTCCGTTGCTGGTGCTCAGGTTGAAGGGCGGCAGGGGGCAGGTGGTCCAGGACCAGAGGACCTGCGCGTAGAGGGTCTGGCCGATCAGGTTCGGGTTGTTGGGGATCGGCGCGGGGGCGATGGCGTTGCCTAGGGCGTCGCTGCTGAAAGGCAGGGTCAGGAGGGCGCTGGAGAGCGGGTCGATGTGCAGCAGCACGCCCAGGCCGAAGGGGTCGGAGCCGAAGAGGTCCGGGGCCGTGGCGAGCACGCCGAAGCCGAGGCTGGAAGGCGGCGCGTTGGAGCAGGTCAGGGCGAAGGCGGGCGAGCCGATCAGCGGTGCGTGGGTGGCGCCCAGGACCTGTGGGCCGGCGCAGCCGGGCGTGCCGGTGCCGTAGGGGGAGAGGCCCAATCCGAGGCCCAGATCGAACAGGTATGCGGCCCCGGAGGCCAGGCTGTTGTTGGCCTGGTTGCCATTGACGCCGGAGGCGTTGCTGGCCTCGAAGACCGACGAGCTCAGCACCAGCTCGCCGGAGACGGCCACGGCCCAGCCCATTTGGTCGAAGAACTCGGCGTTCGAGGCCTTGAGGTAGGCGATCTGTGACCAGAGTCCCGCGTTGCGGCGGAAGACGTAGGTGGCGCCCGACTCAGTGGAAAGGTTGTTGAGCTCGTTGCCGTTGATGCCGGTCGCGTTGCTGTCCTCGGCGCGTGCTCCGACCACCAGGATTTCGCCGGAAAGCCCGAGGTTGCGGCCGAATTGGTCGTTGGCGCCCGAGTTGGAGGCCTTGAGGTAGGCCTCCTGGCTCCAGGCCCCCAGGTTGCGGCGGAAGAGGTACACGGCCCCGGCGGAGTTGGCGGTGTTGCTGGCCTGGTTGCCGTTGATGCCGGTCGCGGCGCTATCCTCGGAATAGGCGCCGACGGCGATGGAATCGCCGGAGACCGCCACGGCCCAGCCGAACCAGTCGTCGTTGCCGGTGTTGGAGGCCTTCAGGTAGGCCTGCTGGCTCCACAGGCCCGCGTTGCGCACAAAGACGTAGGCTGCGCCTGAGTCCACGGCGGTGTTGTTCAGTTGATCTCCATTGACCCCGGTGGCGTTGCTGTCCTCGGCGTAGGCGCCAACGACCAATGTGTCGCCGGAGATGCTCACCGAATGACCGAATTGGTCGCCATTGAAGCCGCCGGCGTTCGAGGCCTTGAGGTAGGCCTGCTGGCTCCACACGCCTGCGCTGCGCACGAAGACGTAGGCGGCACCGGAGTTCGAGGCGCTTTCGTTGGCCTGGTTGCCGTTGACGCCGGTGGCGTTGCTGTCCTCGAAGGGCGCGCCGACCAACAGGGTGTCGCCGGAGAGGGCCAGCGACAGGCCGAAACTATCGCCCGCGCCGGTGTTGGAGGCCTTGATGTACGCCTGTTGGCTCCAGACGCCAGCGTTGCGCACGAAGACGTACACCGCGCCCGCATCGGCGGCGCTGTTGTTGGCCTGGTTGCCGTTGATGCCGGTGGCGTTGCTGTCCTCGTTCAAGGCGGAGACCGCGATGGTGTCGCCAGAGATCGCCACCGACTGGCCGAATAGGTCGCTGGAGGTGGTATTGGAAGCCTTGAGGTAGGCCTGCTGGCTCCACACACCGCCCTGCTTGACGAAGACATACGCGGCACCAGATCCGCTGGCGCTGTTGTCCAGCTGGTTGCCGTTGACGCCGGTGGCGTTGCTGTCTTCGAAGCGCGCGCTGACCACCGCCGTGTTGCCGGAGACGGCCACGGCGCCGCCGAATTCGTCATCGAGGCCCGGGTTGGAGGCCTTGAGGTAGGCCTGCTGAGCGATCGGGTCGATGGTCAGCGGGTACACGGCGCCCGCGTCGTCGACGGACAGGCGCAGGCCCGCGCCGGCGAGCTCGAAACGGGCCTCCAGGTCGCGGCCCTCCGCATCGAAAGCCAGCAGCCCGGCGTAGTGCAACGACGCGGCCGCGCCGGCGGGCCCGAAGGCCAGATCGCGGCGGCTGTCGCTGAGGCGCGGCTCGAGGCCCCCGCGCAGCTCGAGTTCGAGGGTCAAAGGGCCCTCGGCCGCCGCGGGCCGGGAGAGCACCGTGAAGCCGTGCTCGAGGCCGCGCGAGTCGTTCTTGAACCACTCGGTCAAGCGCTCGTCCCAGTGGTACTCGAGCCCGCTGCCCGCCACGATGCGGGCCTCTGCCCCGTCGACGGCCGCCAGCTCGCCGCCCCAGCCGTAGGCGGCCAGCTCGAGCCCCCAGGCCCAGCCCCCTCCGTCCGGCTCGACCGTGAAGCCCTGGCCATCGAAGCGCACCGTCCAGTCCTGACCCGGGTTGCGGCAGGAAAAGCCCCCTTCCAGGGCCAGAACCCCATGCCGACCGCTCTCGAAGGCGGCCCGGATCCCCTCCCAATCGCCCGCCGCGAACCCCGCAGGGGCCCCCGCGGCCGGCTCCCCGGCCGGGCCCTGGCCGGGCCTAGCGAGCCCCACCGAGGCGGCCCCGGGGGCCGAGAGACCCCCAGCGGCAGCCGGGGCGACGAGCAGGGTCAGGAGCGGAGACAAGCAGAGCGGCAGGGCTTTCATGGCGCGTTGGATCGATGCGGTCGCTGGATCCTCGAAGGAGGGGGGGTCTCCCCACCTGATCCACAAGGCGCGCCGCGCGTCTCAGCCATCCCGACCCGGTAGGCCCCTCGTCCGGTGGCTCCTCCGCGCCCATCCTGCGTCAGCCGGCCCCCGATAAGGACTTACGAAACACGCTGGGGCGTAAGCCAGAGCCCGCCTGCAGGCCGTGGGCTGATCCCGCTGTGCATCTTTTTGCCTTCCCCAGGGGGCCAGGTCGAAGCCTCCAGTCCGCTGTCGAAAACACGCCGCTAGACTGCGCAGCGCACGGAGGTCCACAGATGGCGATCAAGAAGCAGCTCGGGCGTCTGACCCCCGTTCCCCTGCGGGAGGCTTGGGAGCACGAGGCCGGCGATTTCACTCCCTGGCTGGCCCAGGAGGAGAACCTGGCCTTGCTGGCGGAAACCTTGGGGCTCGATGAGCTGGCCCTGGTGGCCACCGAGCACTGGATCGGCGACTTCAAGCTGGACATCCTGTGCACGGATGGGGAGGACCAGGTGATCATCGAGAATCAGCTCACCGAGACCGATCACCGGCACCTGGGGCAATTGATCGCCTACGCGGCCGGCGCCGGAGCCAGCAAGGTGATCTGGATCGCCGAAAGCTTCCGACCGGAGCACCTGGCGGCGCTCAATTTCCTGAACGAACGATCCGACGAATCCCTGGCCTTCTTCGGGGTGCAGATCGAGCTCTGGCAGATCGCCGATTCCTCCCTGGCTCCCAAGTTCGAGGTCGTCGCTCGACCGGACAACTGGTCGCGCGCCAGCCGGCAGCAGGTCCGCGCGGCAGCGGAGGGCTCGCCGACCCGGCAGCTCCAGCTGCAGCTTTGGACGGCCCTTCGCAAGGAACTCGGCCAGCAGGCACCCCACCTCAGTCGACGCGCGCCACGGGCCCAGCATTGGATGTCCTTCTCGATCGGACGATCCGGCTTTGCCCTCAATGCGACCGCGAACACTCGCGACAATCGCCTTGCCGTAGAAATCTGGATCACCCATCCCGAATCCAAGCGCCAGTTCGCGCGCCTGACAGAGGACCGAGAGACGATCGAATCCGAACTCCGGCTGCCTTTGGCGTGGCAGGAGCTGCCCGATTCACACGCCTGCCGAATCGTGACCTACTTGCAGGACGCCCCCCTCGAAGACCAAGCGCGCTGGCCCGAGTACCTGGACTGGTTCGTGGCACGGCTGCAGGCCATGGAGCGGGTCTTCCGCCCCCGGATCCGCGCGCTGCCGTGACAGCGAGCGGAGCTCCTTGCAGCTCGGCTGGAGGAGCCGGCAGGACCCGCCAGCCTATCGAGTCGAACGCGCCACGGGTCCGCGGCGCGACAAGAGGCCCGCGGGGCTACTGAAGCAGGGCCGCCAGGGGCGGGGTCAGGCTGCCCTGGCCGCCCCAGAGGCAAGCGGGGGTTCCGCAGGGCGGCAGGAAGGCCTGCAGGGTGATCACCAGGCCGCTCAGCGCCGGCAGGCTGGGTACGCTGAAGGTCTCGGTCGCGGGCTGACCGGGCCCAGCGCCGAGTTCCAGGTAGAGCGCCATGGGCGCATTGAGATCCAGCCACAGGGCGCCGAGCGGGGAGAGGCTGATCGGGTCGAGGGCCGGGAAAGCGGAGAGCGCCACCGCCGCGGGCTCTCCCAGGGGGGCCCACAGCTCGATCGAGAAATTGCCGCCGGCGGGGGCCAGCACCGGCGCACGCAGCAGCGGCAGGGGCTCGCTGGGGGATCTCAGCCAAGCGGGTTGGCCCGGGGGCGAGAGTTGGATGCCGCTCAGGGACCCCTGGCCGCTGCCGACGATCACCTCCGAGCCGGGGTGGCCAGCGGTCCAGGATTCGAGGCCCGTGCCCCGGGCATCCAGGTTGCTGGAGACCATCGACAGGGCGACCCCGCTGCCGAAGGCAGCGCTCGATGGATAGCCCGAGGCGCCGCCGTGCACGATCACCGAGCTCAGCGTCAACTCCGACTGCACCGCCGTGATCGTGGGCGGGGTTGGGTAGTGGGTGTTGCACTCGGAATAGAACAGCCCCAGGTCGTCCCCGCCGAACAGCGTGCTGCCGCTGATCGCGACCCGCGCATTCGAGATCGCCAAGCAGGTCCCCGGATGGGTTGCGTAGTCGTAGCACTGCTGGGTCCCACGCAAGACCGAGCCCGCGATCAGCACCTGGCGGCAATTCGTGATCGAGGTTCCACCGAGGACGAGCGGCACTCCCGGGGGCATCCAGATGTAGAAGCCCTCGGTGCCCACCTCGATGTCGAGCAGATTCACCCGGTCCCAGCAGCCGTTGAGATCCAGGGAGTCCGTGGTCAGGCCTTGAATCGTCAGGGTCCCCACCGGACCGATGCTCAGCTTGTGGGTTCGGAAGCGCTGCCCCGGCGGCGCCCGCAGGTCGACCGCCTTTTGGACCAGAACGTCCCCGTAGTCGCCAGGGGCGATCCACAGCCGATCGCCGTCGACGACCTGCGGGGCGGCGAGGGCCGCGGACAGGGATAGGAAGTCACCAGCGCCTGCCGGATCGACCGACCAGTCGGTCGGGTTCAGACAAGCCAGCATCACGAAGGGAAGAATGGCCATACCCTAAAGCTAACCGTAACCCGGCCCGCGGATGGTTGCGGAGGGGCGAAAAAAGCCTTCGGCGGCCCGCAGGCCCCAACCTGGCAGCCCAGCGCCAACCGGGGCGACCAGCGCGCGGCGCGCCGGCGGGGCCCACCGGGAGGCTGGCCAGGCGGGTGGCTGCCAAGGCGGGCATTTGGCCCGCCGATCGCGGCACACCCGCGCGGTCCGCCCGGTCACTTCAGCGAGGCCATGTCGATGCTGAAGCGATACTTGACGTCGGAGCGCAAGAGGCGCTCGTAGGCCTCGTTGATGCGCTGGATGGGGATCACCTCGACGTCGGAGGTGATGCCATGCTGACCGCAGAAGTCGAGCATCTCCTGGGTCTCGGCGATGCCGCCGATCAAGGAGCCGGCCAGGCGGCGGCGGCCGATCAGCAGGCTGAAGGCGGAAACCGGGAAGGGCTTCTCCGGGGCGCCGACCAAGGTCAGGGTGCCGTCGGGCGCCAGCAGGTTGAGATAGGCGTTGACGTCGTGGTCGGCGGAGATCGTGTCGAGGATGAAGTCGAAGCTGCCCATGTGGCGCTCCATCTGGGCTGGATCGGTCGAGACGATCACGTCGCTGGCTCCCAGGCGCAGGGCGTCGGCGCGCTTGCGCTCGGAGGTGGTCAGCACCAGGGTCTGGGCACCGAAGGCGTGGGCGAACTTGACGCCCATGTGGCCGAGGCCGCCGAGGCCGGCGATGCCGACCTTCATGCCGCGCTGGATGCCGGCGCGCCGCAGGGGCGAATAGGTGGTGATGCCCGCGCAGAGCAGCGGCGCGGCACCGGCCGGGTCGAGGTTCGCGGGAACGCGCAGCACGAAGTGCTCATCGACCACGATGCTCGACGAGTAGCCGCCGTAGGTGACCGGCGCAGTGCCGTGGGCGTCGGGTGCGTTGTAGGTGAAGACCGCGTTCTGGCACAGGTTCTCCAGGTTGGAGCGGCACTTGGGGCAGCTTTGGTCCGAGGACACCAGGCAGCCCACCGCCACCAGATCCCCGGCCTTGTGGCCGCGCACCGCCGACCCGACGCGGGTCACCCGCCCGACGATCTCATGCCCCGGCACGCAGGGATAGACCGTAGGCATCACGCTCTTCCACTCGTTGCGGACCTGGTGCAGGTCCGAATGGCACACGCCGCAGAACAGGACCTCGATCTGCACATCGCGCGGAGTCGGGTCGCGCCGCGGGATCGTCACGGCGCTGAGCGGCGAGCGGGGATCGGCCGCTCCGAAGGCTTTGGTCTGGTACATGGGAATCGCTGGGGAGGAGGGCCCTGGATGGGCCGGGCGAGGGAGCGCCCAGCCGTTGCTGTCCGCACCTGGATGAATGCGGCCGGCGTGCTGGCAGCATTCCAACCCGCTGAACTTCCGACGACAAGCGCAGGGTAGCGGATCGGTTCTCCGTGCAGCGCTGCGGCGCTCGCAAGCGGCCGAGCGGACCCCGGGCAGTCGCGGGGAGGTTCGGGGAGACCGGAATCCGGGGCGCTGGCGACGCTCGCACGATGGATCCCCTGCAAGCGATCCGCCCGAGCGGATCCCAACTTCCTCCCTGACGCCACCCGCGTGAACGCTGGGACCAGTCCCCCGGGCAGCGCGATCGCCGATCCCCGCACTCGCGGGATGCCCGGCCCCGAGCCACACCAAGAGATAGGAACGGTCGCTGCGACGCCGCCTGTGTCGATTTTTTTCTTTTTTTCCCAGCCCGATGACCCCTGAGGCCGATCGGAGCCCTGTTTTCGCCTGCTTTGGCCGGGAAAGGCGATTGCACCTGACAAAGGCTTCGAAGCGGGGCCATAGCCGGGGTGACCCTATCCGCCCCTCCCCCCTGCAAGGAAAGCACAATGGAAACCGCAAAAATCATCAGCAAGGACATTCTCGACACCGCCCTCGCCCGGGGCCAATTCAAGACCCTGGAGAAAGCCCTCAAGGCCGCTGACGTGTTCGGCGTCCTCAAGGGCAAGGGTCCCTTCACCGTTTTCGCGCCCAACGACGCGGCCTTCGCCAAGCTCCCCGCTGGCAAGCTGGAAGAGCTGCTCAAGCCCGAGAACAAGACCAAGCTGGCTGATCTGCTCAAGCAGCATGTCGCCTCCGGTAGCCACCGGGCCGCGGAACTGACCAAGGCCGCGACCATCAAGACCCTGCAGGGTGCCGACCTGGCCGTGGTCAAGGCGGACGGCGGCGTGCGCGTGGGCGGCGCCCTGGTGTCGCATGCCGACATCGAGTGCAGCAACGGCATGATCCACGAAATCGATTCTCTGCAAATGCAGAGCTGAGCTTTCCCCTTTCGGGTGAGCGCGAGGCAGGCCGGTAGCGCTTTGCCAGAGGCCGTGCGGCGGAGCCATCCGCCGCACGGCTCTTTTTGTTGGCAGCAGGACTCGGGTGAGCGCCCCGCAGGGTGCCGAGCCGCACACCAGTCGTTCAGGGGGACAACGATTGGTACCGGAGCAAATAGGCTTGCCCGGGACCGTGCTGGGGGAGGGTGCCCCGGGCGGAACTGGTTGCGTGATTGGCTGAGGTGCGGGGCGGCGTCCGAAGGCTTGGAAGTGATGTCAGGGTCCGAGCAGCGTGCGGGTTTCGCGGTTGGTGAAGCTCGAGCCGGAGGCGGTGGGGGCCAAGGCTTGCAGATGGACCAGCAGGCCGGTCAGGGCGGGGTTTGGGGGCAGGGGCAGGCTCAGGGGGGCGGGGCCGGCGGGCAGGTTGGTCGTCAGCAGCAGGACCGGGTCGGCGAGCTCGAGGCCGTGGAGCAGCGGCGGGATGGGCAGCGGCGGGATCGGGAGCAGGCCGTAGGCCAAGAGCAGCGGCCCGGGGGAGTCGGTGTGGAGGACCAGGTTCAGAGCCTGGCCGAGCTGGGCCGGGCCGGCCTCCAGGGCCGGGAAGCGCGGCAGGGCGGGGACCAGCAGCTGGCCCTCGGGGTGGGTCAGGCCGAGCTCGGCGAAGCCGGGGTCGCTGGCGGGCACGGCCAGGGTCAGGGTGCTGGAACTTTGGGCAATGATAGAGGCCGCTTGGGGGGCAGATAGGACTCCGCCGGGCAGGGGCAGGCGCAGGCTCGCGGAGAGCACCAGGCCCAGGTTGGAACCGAAAAGCTGGACCTGGCCCGGCGCGGCGGCGGCGGTGCCGCTCAGCTGGGCAACCTGGGGGCTCAGGGAGCATCCAGCCATGTCGTTGACCTGTGGCTGATTGGTCGCTGCAAGGAAATTGGCCCACGCGCTGCCCTGGCCCTTCAGGTGCGTGTCCAGCCAGGGCACGACCAGCGACAGGGTCAGGCTGTTCTGGGCGGCCCGGGACAGGTTGCCCTGGCAGAACAGCTGGCCCAGCTCGCACAGGCTGGCGCTGCTGGCGAAAAAGCAGTGGTTGCCGCCGGTCAAGGTCGCG
>JBIKLM010000253.1:0-6313 GCA_044359835.1 Planctomycetota bacterium | reverse complement strand
GGCGTGGGCATGGCCAACAAAATAACGCCCCGGCCCCGCGACCCGGCCAGACCGGGCCCGCAGCCAGCGCCAACGTGGCGCCGTCAGGCTCGCGTCGCGCCAGCCGGAATCCGCCTCGGCCCGCTCTCGAACCTGGTCGCGCTCGACGCCCGCCGGCCGCTCGCCGCCATCGTCGCAGCCGGCCCGAGCCGCCGGACCGCCGCCGCGGCGCCCGCTCCCTGGCTCGGCGCAGCCCCGTCAACGCCGCGCCCAGCCGAGCAGCCGCGCCTCGGCCGCCGGCGGCAGGACCAGCCGGGCCCCGCCCAGGCCCTGCGCGGGGCCGCGCACGAACAGGAAGCGCCGCTCGGCCCCGAGGCGCAGCGGCAGCGCTTCGGAGGCCGGGGCGGCGGGCAACAGCGCGAATTCCAGGGGTTCCCCGGGCTCGAATTCGAGCCGCAGGAGCCCGCGCTCGGCCGGCAGGGCCGCGAAGGGCTCGCGGGCCGCCGCGCCTTGGGCGCTGGCCGAGAGATCCGGGGCCGCGTTCCAGGCCCGGCACAGGGCGAGCTCCTCGGGATCGAGTTCGGGTCGCTCGAGCGGCGCCATCAGGAACCGCTCCACGCGCACCTGCAGGACCACGTCGGGGCGCTCGCGTTCGATCATGCCCAGCGGGAACCGCGCGCTCTTCTCGGAGACGAATTCGCGGAAATGGTGCGCCAGGAAGGTCCACAGCCATTCGCCGTAGGAGTCGGAGAGCAGCAGCGCCTTGGGCAGGAAATCGAGGGAATTGCGGGTGCGCCCCTCGACCAGTCCGGAAGGGCCGCGGCGCAGCGAATCGGGCACCAGGGTGAAGGTCAGGGGGTTTTGGTACTCGAGCACCACCGCTTCCTGGCGGATCTGCTGGTCCAGGTGCCAGCGCTCGAACCAGGTATCGCCGATCCAGAGGCGATCGACCAGGCGGCGGTCGTATTCCTTGAAGGCGCTGCGCGGCAAGGGCCGCTGGACCGGGAAACGCGCTTTCAATTGCTCGATCAGGGCCAGGTAGCCGTACCAGGAGCCGCGATCGTTCCAGTGCGTGCCGTGGGGGAAATACAGCAGTCCGTCGCCCTTGTGCGCCAGCAGGGTCGGGCGCAGGTCGATCACCGGGATCTCGCTCCTCGCCGCCAGGGCCTCGAAGAATTGGTCCGTGCGCGTGCGCGGCCCCTCGCGCTGGACCCAATCGGGCAGGAACTCCGGATAGATGCCCTGCTTGTCGGGCCCGAGTAACAGCAGATACAGGCAATCGCGGGCCGCCAGCCAGTCCCGGAAGCCGTCGTAGGCCTCGATCCAGGCGTCGAGCTCGGCGGGCTCGAACGGATCGTGGCCGCGATAGAGCCCCATAGCCTCGGTTCCGGCCAGGTACAGCCAGCCCGCTTTGCCGCGCACCATCGAATCGTCGGGGATCGAGCCCAGAACGCTCCACAGCAGCCGGTTGTTGAGCTGCAAGAGCTCGCGCCGGAAGGGGAAACGATCGTCGAACCAGCGCTCGAAGGCGCGCGGGAAGGCGCGCCGGGCGCTTTCGCCGAGCGGGGCCGCGGGCCAGGGCGCGGCGGTGCGCTGCTCGCGCGCCACGCTCTGGTCCGGCCGGCCCTCGAGCAGCCAGCGCGAGAGCGGCGCACACAGGGCGGCGACGAAGGCCAGGGCGGTCAGCCCATCAGCCCAGCGGGAGAGCCGGTTCGCCATGGCGGGTCAGAAGCGGAAATAGATGAACGGGCTCTGGGTCTGGGCCGCGGCGCGCGCCAGGGCCAGGGCCAAGAGGCCCAGGGCGGCCAGGTTGCCGACAAGCCCGAGCGCGGCGTGCAGGCCGGGCCGCGCAGCGCGGGCCTGGCGCTCGAGCCGCCACCACAGCTGCACCCAGGGCAGCGAACACAGGGCGCCCAGGGCCAGCGAGATCCAGAAGCGCTCGCCGATGTACCAGCCTTCGCGATAGACGGCCTCGACCGGAGCGGACAGGCCCACCAGCGCACGATAGTAGTGGCCGGCCTGCTCGAGGTCCGCCGAGCGGAACAGGACCCAGCCCAGCAGCAGCACCAGGTGCATGTAGACGTGCGCGAGCGGCCGCCACAGGCGCTCGAGCCAGCGCCCGACGAACAGGCGCTCGAGGATCAGGAACAGCCCCTGGAAGCCGCCCCACAGGACATACGTCCAGGCGGCCCCGTGCCACAGGCCGCACAGGAGGAAAATCGCCGCCAGGTTGAGGTAAGTGCGCAGCGCTCCGCGGCGGTTGCCGCCCAGGGGGATGTAGAGATAGTCGCGGAACCAGGTCGAGAGGGACAGGTGCCAGCGGCGCCAGTACTCGGTGATCGAGCGCGAGATGTAGGGCCAGTCGAAATTCTCGCGGAAACGCATCCCGAGCATGCGGCCGAGGCCGATGGCCATGTCGGAATAACCCGAGAAGTCGAAGTAGATCTGCACCGAATAGGCGATCGTGCCGGCCCAGGCCAGACCCGGCGAGAGCTCCTCCGCGGGCAGGCCGAAGGCCTGGTCCGCGGTGCGCGCCGCCATGTCGGCGATCAGCACCTTCTTGGAGAGGCCGATGGCGAAGCGCCGCACGCCGCTGGCGAACAGCTCCAGGCGGATCCGGCGCTCGTAGAGCTCCGCTGCCAGATCGGCGTAGCGCACGATCGGGCCGGCGATCAGCTGCGGGAACAGGGCGATGTAGAGCGCGAAGTCGATCGGGCTGTCCGGGGGCTTGGCCTGACCGCGCTGCACATCGACCAGGAACGAGAGCGCCTGGAATGTGTAGAAGGAGATGCCGATCGGCAGCGCCACCTGGACCCAGCCGTCGACGAAGGGCCCGAGGAAGAAGTTGGCGTACTTGAACCAGCCCAGGAGGCACAGGTTCAAGGCCACGCCGAAGGCCAGGGTCAGGCGCCCGTCGCCGCCGCGGGCGCGCTCCCCGCCGATGCGCCGGCCCAGGACGAAATTGCCGCCGATCGAGAGCAGCATCCAGAGCAGGTGCTTGTCCTCGCCCCAGGCGTAGAACAACAGGCTGGCGGCCAGCAAGAAGCCGTTTTGCAGGCGCTGGCCGAAGCGCGCGCCGCTGGGGTCGATCCGGCGCGTGGCGAATTCGAGCGCCAGCACGCCGAGCAGCACGATCGGCAGGAAGCCGAACAGGAACAGGCGCGCGTTGAAGGGCACGGGCGGGTCGTGGGCTCAGGCCGGGGGTGCGCCAGAGTGCATGCGCGGAGCGAAGGGAAGACCGGCCACCAGCGCCGCCTCGCGGGCGATCGTCGCCGCGAGGGCCGCCTGCACCTCGGCCGGCGGGAACAGCTCCTCGGCCAGTTTGACGAACAGGTGCGCGTGGCCGCGCTCGCTGGGGGCCAGCTCCGCGTACAGCGGCCCGAGGGGCGCGGGCAGGTGCTCGGCCAGGAGCTCGAAGCGCTCCAGGCTGCGGGCCTCGATCAGCGCCGCCGCCAGCAGGCGTTCGAGCAGCTCGCCGCGCCCGCGCAGCAGACCCTCCACGTAGGGGCTCGGCTCCGGCGGGGCCAGGGAGCCGCCCAGGGACAGCAGCAGACGGTGCACGCGTCGGAAATGGTCGAGTTCCTCGGCCGCCAGGGCCCCCAGGCGCTCGACCAGCCGCGACAGGCGCGGGCGCCGCAGGATCAGCCCCTGGGCCGAAGCGGCCGCCCGCAGCTCGTTGTGGGCGTGGTCCGAGAGCAGCTCGAGGGGCGCCGCGCCGGCCGCCAGGGCCCAGGCCGGCGGGGTCTGATAGCCGAGCTCGAACATGGGCCAGGATCCTAACGGCCGCCCCCACCCGACCGGGATCCGACGACGCCTGCCCGCCCCAGCGCTCGATCGGCCCCGCCTGGATCGTCCAAGCGACCCCCCGCGCCGAACGCCAGCGACCCAAGTCCAACCCACCAGGCCAGCCCACCCCGCCGAACCACCTGGAACCAAGCGACCAAAGCCACGCCACCCCGCCCGCCCGAGCCCGCCGGCCCTGTCCAGCCTCACCCCGCCCCGCCCTCGCCCGACCGCAGCCCTGGGCCATCCCGCCTGCACCGATCGCACAAGGCCCCCGCGATCCCCAACCAACACCGCCCCCAGACCTGGCCCACGGGAGGCCCAGAGCCGCGAGCCCGATCTCCGCGCGTGCTCCCCACGCAGCTCGCCTCAGTCGGCCCGCACCCGCGCAGCTCCGTTCGCATCCCAAACCCCCGAATTCGCACGGTTCGCCGACGAGCGCACACACCCCTGCCGCTCGCGCCCCGAAAAAGCCCAGTTCAGCCCCTGTCGCCTGGCCTCCCTGCCGCCGACAGGCGGACAGGAAGGCTCCAACCGAAAATCAGCGGTTCTTGCCCGGCACCCACAGCACGTCGGCGCGGCCCTCTTGATTCGCGATGCGCGCCAGCACGAACAGCAGATCGGAGAGCCGATTCAAATAGCGCACCACCTCGAGATTCACGCGCCCGGCCTCGGCCGGGTCGTGCAGCAGCTCGGTCACGCAGCGCTCCGCGCGGCGCGCCACGGTGCGCGCCAGGTGCAGCCAGGCCGCCAGGGGCTCGCCGCCCGGCAGGATGAACGAATTGAGCGGCTGGAGGCGCGCGTTGTGCTCGTCGATCCAGCGCTCGAGGCGCTCCACGTAGCCCGCGGGGATGCGCAGGCGCGCGCCCGCTTCGCCGGGCACGCACAGGTCCGCACCCACGTCGAACAGGTCGTTCTGGATCGCCTGCAGGATCGGCGTCAGGGGGCCCTTGGCGCTGTGCAGCACGCACAGGCCCAGGGTCGAGTTGAGCTCGTCGACCGTGCCGTAGGCCTCGACCCGCAGATGGTCCTTGTAGACCCGCGAGCCATCGCCAAGGCCCGTGGAGCCGTCGTCGCCGGTGCGGGTGTAGATGCGGGTCAGGTGGACGGCCATCGGGGGGAGCCCGGTCAGGCCGGGCGGCGCTCGAGCTGGGGGGGAAGCGGAGAGCGGCGCCGCCCGGAGCCCCCGCGGGGTTTTCCGGGGGCGCCGGCCAAGCGGAACCTATCGGATCCCGGAGGGGAGCACAAAAGCCCCTTTTTGGCGCTCTGCGGGCCAATCGCCCCGCCGGCCGAGGGCGGGACGGCGGCCGGGCTCCGGGCCCCGAGCGCGGCGCCCCCGCGCCGGGGCAAGGACTAAGCTGCCCCAATGGTCCCCGAGCCCCCGCACCGCCTTGGCGCCCTGGCCCTGCGGGTCGATTCGGTGGGCGGGCTCGAGACCAGCGTGGACCTGCCCGACTGGCGCGTGTGCCTGGACATCGGGCGCTGCCCGCCGCACCTCTTGGCGCGCGACACGGTGCTCTTCACCCACGCCCACATGGACCACCTGGGCGGGGTCGCCTACCACTGCGCCACGCGCTCGCTGCTGCGCATGCCCCGGCCGACCTACGTGGTGCCGCGCGCCGCCATGGAACCCTTGGCGCGCCTGTTCGCCGCCTGGCGCGAACTCGACCAGAGCCAACTGCCCCACGGGCTCCTGCCCCTCGGCCCCGGCGACACCCACGCCCTGCGTCCCGACCTGTGGGTGCGGCCCTTCGCCACCCTGCACACCGTGCCGAGCCAGGGCTACGCCTTCTTCAGCCGCCGCAAGCGCCTCAAGCCACAATTCCAGGGCCTCTCCGAGGCGGCCCTGCGCGAGCTGGCCCGCGGCGGAGAGCGCGAGCTCTCCGAGCCCTGCGAAACCCTGGAATTGGCCGTCACCGGCGACACCCTGCCGGACCTGATCGCCACCGAAGCCTGGGTGCGGCAAGCCAAGGTGCTGCTGATCGAATGCACCTTCCTCGATGCCCGGGTTTCCGTCGAGAAGGCCCGCTCGACCGGCCACACGCACCTGTTCGATCTGCTGCCCTACCTCGAGCGCCTCGAGAACGAAGTCATCGGGCTGTACCACTTTTCGGCCCGCTACGGGCCCGGCGAGATCGAGCGCCTGCTCGACCGCCACCTGCCGCCGGTCCAGCGCGCTCGCATCCGGGCGCTGCTGCCGCCGCGCGCGGGCGCCGGGCTGCCGGCGCTGCCGGAGCTGCCGGAGCTGGCGACCGGCGAAGGCCCCGGCGAGCAGCGCCTGTGAGGATCCCCGCGCGGCGGCCCGCGCCGCTGGCAGAGCCCGCGCTCTAGAGCCCGAGCTGCAAATCGACCCCGGCCTGCCGCAGGCCGGCGGGCCAGGGCAAGGAAAACCGCATGGCCTGCCCGGACCAGAGCGCCTCGAGCGGCAGGGCGCGGCGCTCCAGCAGCCGCCCGGAAGCATCGAACCAGCGCAGCTGCGCGCTGCCCGCGATCACGGCGCCGCGGGCCAGTTCCTGGCGCCGGTCGGCCATCGCGGGCGCTTGGATCCAGG
>JBIKLM010000252.1:0-6314 GCA_044359835.1 Planctomycetota bacterium | reverse complement strand
CATGCGGGGCCGCGGCCCCGTGGAGCGGGTGCCTGGCCGGTGTCCGGCCCGCGCGCACAGCTCGGCGTAGAGCTCGCCGAGCGGGCCCTCCAGGGGGCCTTGGGGGCTCTCGCGCAGCAGCGCCCGCTCGGGAAATTGGGCGTCCAGGGACGCCTCGAGGAAACGCTCCAGATCCGGCAGGGCGCTGCCATCGAGGATCTGCTCGGCGTGCACGAAGCGCCAGGGTCCCCGGCCAGCCTCCGCCAGCAGGCGCCGGTGAGCGGCCTCCCAGAGGCCCGTCAGCTCGGCTTCCGTGGGATCGAGGCCGGCCAGGTAAGGCGCCCGCCGGCACTCCTCCAGCATGCTGGCCACGGTCGAGCGCGGATCGCGGAATACCACCAGGAAGCGCGCCTCCCCGAGCAGCGGCCGCCAGGCCGGCAGCGTGAAACAAAAGCGCGGGTCCTTGTAGGCGAAGGGGCGCTTGCCGAGCGCCGCGGCCATGCGGCGCGAGAGCTCCGCTGGCACGGAACCCCGCCAGGCGGGCGCGGCGGCGAGCCAGCGCTGTCCCTCGCGGAAGCGCTGGCCCGCCGGGGTCCCGCGCAGGCACAGGGCCAGCAGCTCTTCGTTCAGGCCGTTGATCTCCGGGGCCTCGAAGAAGCCCTTGGGGTTGGCGCTGCGCGGCAGGTGCAGGCCCTCGCCCTGGTGATAGCCGGCGCGCGCCAGGCAGCCGGCGAGCATCGACGTTCCGCTGCGGCCGGTGCCGAGGATCAGGCAGTCCTTCATGGCGTGGTTTGCAGCGCGCGGGGCGCCGCGAGGGAGGCGAAGCCGTCCAGTCCGAGCTCTTCGAAACCGCGCAGGAAGCCCTGTTGCCACCAAGCGCCGCTGAGCCGCGAGAAGAGTTCCTCGAGCAGGGCGTCGAGCTCCGCCAGCAGCCCGGCCTCGCTCTCCCCGGCGGCCACCAGGGCGCCGCGGTCGAGCTGGGACAGGTTTTCGAGGGCGCGTTCGGCCAGCGGCAGGGCCGCGCGCATGCGCTCGACCTTGCGGGCCAGATCGGCCTTTTCGAGCCCCGCCCAGGGCGGCACTTCCTCCAGCACGCGCGGGTGCTTGAGGATCAGTTTGACGTGGGCGAAGGCCACCAGCGGCTGGCGCCGGCGCATGTCCGCCGGGCGCAGGAAGTGGCGGTGCAGGGCGCCGCACTCGGGGCGATAGACGAGCGGCAGGCCGTGGTCTTCCAGACGCAGTCCGAGGTCGGTGTCCTCGCAGCCGTAGTGCCAGAAGTCGGGATCGAAGCCGCCCACCGCCTCGATCGCGGCGCGCGGCGTCGACGCGTTGCAGGTGTAGTAGTGGCGGCCCGCGATCGCCGAGCCCGGCTCGAAGGCCGGGTATCCGAACAGCAGCGTCGAGCGATCGAGCAGGTGCATCAGCGCGTTGTCGAGGTGCTCCGCAGGCTGGCGGAAGCTGCCCAGCACGCTGACCGGAGCGGGGCCCAGCTCGGCGTGGGCCGAGAGGTGCGCGCGCACCAGGTCGGGGTCGGGGATCGTGTCGTCGTTGACGAACAGCACGAAGTCGCCGCGCGCCCTCGGCAGGCCCGCGATGCGCGCTTTGGCGGCGCCGCCGGGGGGCACGGACAGGCCCGTGAAGGGCACCGGCAGGCGCAGGGCGGCCAGGGCTTCGGCGGTTCCGTCGCGGGAGCCGTCGTCGATCACCAGCACCTCGAAGCGGCCGCGCGGCAGGCTTTGGCGCGCGAAGCCTTCCAGGCATTCGAGCAGCACCGGCAGGCGCTGGTGGGTGGCCAGCAGCACGGTCATGGCCAGGCCCGCGGGCGCCTCGGCGGACCAGGCCTCGAGCAGCGCCTGGTCCGCGAGCAGGCGCGCGCCCAGCTCCGGCAGGCGCTCCGCCTGCAAGCGGCAGACCGGGCGCTCGAGCAGCTCCAGCTCGGCGCGGTGGCGCCGCCAGGCCTGCAATTCGATCGGCACCCCCAGGGCCAGGTCCAGGCCGAGCAGCGCGGCCCGCGAGAGCGCCAAGCCCTGCTCGAAGCCCGCCGGGGGCAGCGAGTGGAAGTGCTCCGGGCGCACCTGGTAGCAGGCCCCGGGACCGGCGCGTTCGATCTCCAGGGGGCCGAGCAACAGGGCCGCCCGCGGGGCTCGCTCGATCGCGTCCAGGGTCGCCCGGGTGCGCCCCGGCAGGGGGCCGCTGTCCGGGGGCAGCCAGGCGAAATGGCTGGCCCGCGAGCCCAGGGCGGCGCGCTCGAGGCCCTGCGGGCCGTTGCGAGCCGGGTGGCGGACGCACACGGCCCCCTGCTGCTCCAGGCCGCCCTGGGTCAGGTCGATCAGCAGCCATTCGATCTCGGCGCTGCCGGCGAGCGCGGCGCGTTCGGCCGCGACCCACTGCGCCAGGGCCGGCAGGGCACCCTCCTGGCCGGTGCGGACCACGGTGGCATAGGCCAGGACCCGGGACGGGCCCGGGTCGGAGGGCGGCGGGCAGGCCGGATGGGGTTGCATTCCCCGCTCATCGGCCGGTCGGGGATCCCGCGCTGTGCCCGCGCCGGACCTCGCCCGCAGCGCAGAACCAGGCCTGGGACCCCGATCCGGCCGGCGCCCGAGGGGGGCCCGATGCCCGCCGGCTCCTGCGGGAAGCGCCCGGCCCAGCCCGCGGCGGCGGCCGGGCGCCAAAGGCCGCGCGCGCCGGGACCGATGGCCCGCCCTGGCCCTGGGCGCAGCCTGGCCCCCGAAGGCCGACAGGCGTGGGCCAGGGCGCCGCTCGCCCGGCAGGCCCTCGAAGCGCGCAACGCTTCGCGGCCAACCTGCCGAGCTCCCGGCGACCGCCTGTCGCCGACCGCTTCGATCGTCAGGGGACCCGCAGCGGGGCGCCCCGCCGAGCCACAGATTCCGACCGGCGCTGCAGCCCAGGCTCCAGGGATCCGCGCTGCCCGTCCGCTGGACGGCGGCCCGCGGACATCACTCCTCGCTGCGCCGTGGGGTCAGGTTGGCGCCGCCCGAGATCACCAGCTCGAAGAGCTCATCCGCATAGCGCCGCTGGCTGCTGCGCAGGGCCGGCTCGGCCAGGGCGCCGTTGATGCGCTGCAGGTGCTTGGCGAGCGCCTTCTCGAGCGCGCGGGCCTCCGAGCTGCGATCGGCGGCCCGCAACACCGAACAGCGCGTGCCGGCGATCACCAGATGGTCGAACAGCTCGGCGCCGTAGACCTCGAGCAGGCGCATGGCTTCGTCGGAATGGCGCAGGGCCAGCTCGAGCTGGGCGCGCTCCAGGTCGAGCCGCGCCAAGAGCGCGTGGGCCACGGCTTCGCCGCGCCGGAAGTTGGCCTCGCGGGCGTGTTCGAGGGCCGCCGTCAGCACGCCGCGCACATCCTCGCCGGGCCGCTCCGCCAGCAGCACGGCCAGGCCGATCTCCGCCAGACAGCGCGAGCGCCCGTCCTCCAACTCGGCCGCCAGGATGCGCGCCTCGCGCAGGTGCGCCTCGGCCTCCTCGACCAGGTTGGCCTCCAGGGACAGGGCGCCCACGCGCGCCAGGGCCTCGGCCTCGAAGCGCCGCTCACCGGAGCGGCGCGTCCATTCGAGCGCGCGCTTGGCCGCCGCCAGGGCGCGCCGCGGCCGGCCGATCGAGCGCAGGGCCCGCGCGCGCACCAGCCAGGCCGCCGCCAGCAGGTCGCCATAGGGCTGCGAGGGATCGCGGCGCAGTTCGGCGTGGCCCGCGTCCAGGTCCGCCAGGGCGTCCTCGAGGCGATCGGAGAGCACGTGGCCCTGGGCGCGCACGAACAGCGCCTTGGCGCGCTGGCGCGCGCTGGCCGCCACGCGGTGCGAGCGCTCCAGCAGCAGGTTGGCGCCCTCGAAGCGGCCCGAATTGAACAGCACCCGGCCGAGCCGGCGGCAGGCCTCGCTCTCGATCGCCGGCAGGCCGTGGTCGACCCCCAGCTTGGCGGCCCGTTCGAGCAGATGCTCGGCCAGGGACAGGTTGCCGCGCAGGTCTGCGAAACGGGCGTGCAGCAGCGCCGCCCGGGCCGCCGATTCGGGCTCCTGCTCGGGATCGATCTCGCGCTCCGCCAGGCGGTCCAGCAGGCGCCGCTCCATGCGCCGATCGCCGACCCGGTCGGCCGCATCCGTGCCGACCTCCAGCAGATAGAGCTCCAGGTCGAGGGCCCGCGCGCGCGGCGGCAGCTCGCCCAGGGCCTCGAGGCCCCAGCGCGCCAAGCGCAGCACGCGCGCCGGCGAAGCGCGCCGCGCGACCACCTCGATCAGCGGTCGGATCAGGGTCAAGAGCTCGCTGGCCTCGTGGGCCGCGCGCAGGTGGAAGGCGCGCTGGTAGGCCGCCTCCGGCGAGCGCTCCGGCAGGCCCTCTTGGGCCAGGCGCGCCGCCGCCATGCGGTGCAGCCGCAGCCGGCGCTCCTCCGGGATGCCGCGGTAGATCGCGTCGCGCAGGGCCGGCCGCGTGAAGCGAAAGCGCGTCCCCGCGGCCTCCAGCCAGCCGCGCCGCACCAGCTCGGTCAGCACCGCGTCGATCTCGGTGCGCTCGCAGGGCGGGAAGGTGCGCATCAGGAACTCCGGCTCGAGCCGTCCGCCGACCACCGCGAAGCGCTCGAGCCAGCGGCGCGAATCGGGGCCGAGCCGCGCCAGGCGCTCGCGGATCGAGGTCGAGAGGGAGCCCGGCAAGGGCAGGTCCTCGGGGGCGATGCTGAGCTTGAAACGCGGCGGGTCGCCCCCGTCGCTGTGCGCCTCGCCGCGCTCGAACAGCCCCTCGATCAGCTCGCTGATCAGCCCCGGATTGCCGCGGCTGCGCTCCCACAGCACGCGCGCCAGGCGCAGGCGCGGCACGCCGTGGTGGAAGCTCCTCTGCACCAGATCCTGGACCGCCTCCGGGCCCAGCGGCGGCAGCTCGATGCGCACCAGCGGGCGCACCGGTCCCTCCGGATGGGTCAGGCGTTCGACGAGCTGCGCCAGCTCCGCCGGGCGCGCGGGATCGGCCTCCGGATCGAGGGTCAGCAGCAGCAGGGCGGGCACGCCCGCGAAGGCCTGGGCGAAGCGCGCCAGGGCCCCCAGGGTCGCGCTGCGCGCGTGGTGCACGTCCTCGAGCACCAGCACCAGCGGGAAGCGCTGGGCCTCGCCGGCGAAGAAGCGCGCCAGGGCCAGGGAAACCGAGCCCTCGATGGTGCGGGTCGATTCGGGATCGAGGGCCGAGAGCAGGGCCTCCGCTTCGATCGGCGCCACGCGCGAGCGCACCAGGCGCTGCTCGCGCTCGGTGGGGGCGCTGCCTTCGGGCAGCAGCAGGAAACGCCGCAGCAGCTCGAGGCCGCTGCCGTAGGGCTGCGTCTCGGAGAAGTCCGAGAGCCGCGCGAACAGCGCCATGGGCGGCCGCTGGCCCTGCCGCAGGCCCTCGACGAAGGCCTGGGCCAGGTGGCTCTTGCCCGCGCCGCTCGGCCCGCTGAGCAGCACCGCGGCGCCGCGCGGCCGGTCGGCGCTGACCTCCGCCCACAGCGCGGCCAGGCGCTCGAGCTCGCTCTCGCGCCCGCACAGGGGCAGCGCGAAACCGCCGCGCCGCAGCCACAGGTCCGAGCTGCCGCGGCTCAAGGCCTCCTCGACGCGCGCGCGCCACCAGCTGCCGGCTTCGCCCTCGCTCAGGATCCCGTGGGCGCTGTCGGCGCTGGGCCGCGCAGCGGGGCGCGAATCGAGCAGCGCGCCGCACAGCGCATCGAACAGCGGCGAGAGCTGCGGCACGTGGCGCGAGGGCGGCACGAATTCGGCCCGCCCTTGCAGCTCGAGGGCGGCTTCGACCTCGCCGCCGTCGGAGGGGTCGTCGCGCGCTTCCAGGGCCGCCTGCCCGAGGCGCTCGGAGAACGGGTGGCGGCCGGTGGCCAGCTGATACAGCAGCACCCCCAGGGCGAATTGGTCGCTGGAGGTCGTCGGCCCGCCGCCCGCCAGCCGCTCAGGGGACAGGAACGGCAGGCTGCCGGCCTGGGGCAGCTGGTTGCTGTCCTGATGGCGGGCGAGCCCCAGGTCCAGGAGCGTGGCGCGCTCCTGGTCGTCGAGGCGCACGTTCTCCAGCTTGAGGTCGCCGTGCACGAAGCCCGCGCCGTGGAGCGCGCGCAGCGCCCCGGCGATCTGCTGGCCGGCGCGGCGCACCAAGGGCTCCGGGAGCGGCCCGCGCTCGGCCAGCAGCTGGTCCAGCGAGCGGCCGGGCACATAGGCTTCGAGCAGCACCAGGCCCTGCTCGTCCTCGTACAGCCCGAGCACGTCGACCAGGGAGGCGGCCTTGACCCGCGCGCCGATCTCCGCCTCCGCGGCCAGGGCGGCCCGCGCGCGCGGGTCGTCGCGCCAGTGGGCGTG
>JBIKLM010000250.1:0-6361 GCA_044359835.1 Planctomycetota bacterium | reverse complement strand
CTGATGCGCAGCCCAGCGCTGCCGGTCTCCATGACCTGCAGGCTGGTGCCCGAGAGGTAGCGCCCGATGGCGGAGGGATCGGCCTGGGATAGCCAGCCCTCGAGCTCGGAGCCGTCCCCGAAGGACTCGGCCCCCAGCCCTTCCAAGGCGCCCGCGGCACCGCCGAGGCTGCTGAGCGCTTCGTAGAAGCTCTGCAGGGTGCGGGCGGTGTCGCCCACGGCCAGGGGACCGCGGCCCAGGTTGGCGCGCAGCAGCGGGCCCAGCTTTTGATGGTCGAGGACCGAGGTGGAGCTGCTGGCGGGATCGGCGAGGGACTTGGCCACGCTGGCGGTGTCGATGCCGATGGCCAGGACGCCGCTCGGCTCACCCGCGGGGCTGAAACCCAGTGCCACGGGCAGCTCGCCTGCGGAGCCGGCCTCGATGCGCCACAGCTTGCGGCCGCCCTGATCGAACTCCACGAGGCCGAATTCTTCGCCCGATTCGGCGGCGGCCAGCTCGACCAGGTCGAGCAGCACGCCCTCGACCGTTTCGGGTTCGCGCAGGGAGAGCAGCCAGACCGAATCGAGGCCCGAGCTGGCCAGCAGTTCGCGCACCTCGTCCCGCGGCTCGGTTGCCGAGCGCGCCGGCTGGTACATGACCAGCGGGCCGGCGAGCTGGGTGATCAGGTCGGCCTCGATGTCGAAGCCCAGGAACGAGGAGGCCGCATCGACCTGCGCGCGCGCCATCTCGCCCATGCCCTCTTCGATCTCGTCGGCGAGGGAGAGGCCATCCTCGTAGAGTCCGAACACGTCGAAGGACCCGGCGCTGACGTTGATCGCATCCTGCGGCACGCGCCGCAGGTGCTCGAGGCTCGCCGGTCCGAAATTGCCGAGCAGCATGCCCAGGATGGTGTCCTGCTGGTAGGGCATGAAGAGCTCGAACTCGGTGCTCTCGAGGGCGCCGATGTGCATGCGCGCGGACAGGTAGCTGAGCTGCTCGAGGCCGCTGCGCGACATGAGCATCGCCGCCGGCATGGGCATGCTCTCCTGCTCGAACTCGGCCATCATCAGGTCCACCAGGGGCTCGAGATCGACGAAAAAGCGCGCTTGGGCCGGGCCGCTCATCGAGCGTTGGGCCGCCTGGAAGCGCGGGTTCTGATCGATGCCCTGGCCAGCGCCGCCGCCCAGGCGCGCCAGCAGGCGCTCGAATTCAGCTTTGGTGGCCGCGGCTTCATCGCCGCCCACGAAGGCGAAATGCCCGTTGGCGAAGATCATCCCGGCCTCGAAGGCCGAGGGATCGATCAGCGAGCGGGTCGGGACCGCGGCCTGCATGCCGCCGCGCTCCACGAAGGTGATCTGTTCCTGGGCGGCCACCAGGCGCTGCATCAGGGCCTGGAACTCCGCGGCGGAGACTTTGGGCTCCAGCAGCAGGCCGAACACCGGCTCATCGGACGCGCCCCCCTCCGTGCCCATCGCGGGGCGGGTCAGGTAGACGGTCGCCTGGCCCTTCAGGCTGGCCAGGATCTCGAGCACCTGGCGCAGTTCGTCCGGCAGGGCAGCCAGGGCTTCCGGCGTCGGGGCGGGGTCGAGGATCGTGCGCAGGTCGCCGAGGTCCGCCTGGGGCAAGAGCCCGTCCGGGGCGGTCAGCAGGCGCGTGAAGCTGCTCTGGGCGATGGCCCCGCGCAGCACCGGCAGGTCGTCCACGTGGGCGACCACGAGGGCGTCGGCCGGCACCAGGGAAAGATTCGAAACGGCTTCTTGAGCCGGGCTGGCCAGGGCCAGCAGGACGGGGAGGAGCATCGGGGTCATGGTTCGTTGGCCAGGCGGGGGCCCAGGAAGCGCAATTCTCGGCCAGAGACGCCGCGGACCGATGGGCGGTCCCGCGGCGATCGGGGCCGGGGGTCGGATGTGGGTCGCGGAGCGGGCCGCCGGGGAGGGGGCGCGGCAGGCTGTCGCAGGCCGGTCCGGGAGCCTCGCGGCGGGGGACTGCCCGGGCGAAGTGCCCAGGACTCGACCTGGACGTCGGGCCCGCGGTCGGGCGGCGGGGCGTCGCCTGCCCGATACGGCGACCGGCGACTCCCATTCCCAGGGCGACCGATGCAAACCGGCCGGCGCTCTGCGGATAGAATCGGGGCCCGTCCGTTGCCATGGCTCCCCGGATCTTCCGCGCCCGCCTTCGAGGGGATCGTTTCCCTGTGAATCGAGGCGGCGGCCCAGAGCGAAAGCCGCCTGCGGAGGAATTCCGCCCATGAGCCTGTCCCTGAACCTCGTCGAGCGCGGCTGGGTGCCCGATCCCCTGATCCGGATGGGGATCCGCCGCCTGCTGCGCCAGCGCCTCGAATCCGGCCCCGGCCCCGATCCGGCGGCCCAGGAACGGGCCATGGAGGCCTTTGTGAAGGCCCTCGAGGCCAGCCCGTTGGCGATCGATACCGAAAAAGCCAACGAACAGCACTATGAACTCCCTCCGGCCTTCTTCCAGGCCGTATTGGGACCCCGCTTGAAGTACTCGAGTGCCTTCTTCGAAACCGGCCGCGAATCCCTGGCCCAGGGCGAAGAACGCATGCTCGAGCTGTACGTCGAGCGCGGGCAGTTCCAGGACGGGCAGGAGGTGCTCGAGCTGGGCTGCGGCTGGGGCTCGGCGACCCTGTACCTGGCCGAGCGCTTCCCGAACAGCCGCATTTTGGGGGTTTCGAACTCGCGGCCCCAGCGCGAGTTCATCCTCGGGCGCGCCCGGGAGCGCGGCCTCGCCAACGTCGAGATCGAGACCGCCGACATCAACCGCTGGCAGACGCCGCGGCGCTTCGATCGGGTGATCTCGATCGAGATGTTCGAGCACCTGCGCAACTACCGCCAGCTGTTCGAGCGCATCGCGGGCTGGCTGCGACCGGACGGGCGCCTGTTCGCCCACATCTTCAGCCACCGCCAGACGCCCTACTTCTTCGAGGTCGAAAGCGACCAGGAGAACGCCGGCGATTGGATGAGCCGGCACTTCTTCACCGGCGGCATCATGCCGTCCCACGACCTGTTCCGCCGCTTCCCGCAGCACCTCGAGCTGGAGCAGGACTGGGTCGTCGAAGGCCGCCACTACGCCCGCACCAGCGAGCTGTGGCTGCAAAACCTCGATCGCCAGCAGAGCCAGGTTCTGCCTGTGCTGGCCCAAGCCTACGGCCCGGAAGCCGCCGCCCAGTGGTTCGAACGCTGGCGCGTGTTCTTCCTGGCCTGCGCCGAACTCTTCGGCTACCGCGGCGGACAGGAGTGGTGGGTCTCCCACTACCGCTTCCGACGCCGCACCTGACCCCGACCGATCCCCAGGACCGATTCCCACAGAGCCCCAGGGCCCGCCCGCGGATGACCCCCAGCACGACCACCGAAGAACAGCGCCGAGCCCTGTTGGCCGCCGAAGAAGCGATCGCCGAGATCGATGCCCGCCGCGAGGCCGAATTGGCCGCCGAAGGCCGCACCGTCGCCGTCCCGGCGGCGGCCCTGCCCGCCTCCACCGCCCCGCGCAAGCGCCCCCAGCGCGGCTATGTGACGTCCATCCTGGCCGCGGTGCAGCGCTGGTTCGACACCCACGCGCAGGCCGAGCACCTGGCTTCTTCGACCGAGCAAAAGGTCGACTGGGTGCGCTCGATCCCCTTCGTGATCCTGCACCTCGTCTGCTTCGGCGTGATCTGGGTCGGCGTCTCGCCGGTGGCGGTGGGCGTGTGCGCGTTCATGTACGTGCTGCGCATGTTCGCCATCACGGGCTTCTACCACCGCTACTTCAGCCACCGGAGCTTCAAGACCAGCCGGGCTGGGCAGTTCGTTTTCGCCCTGCTGGGCGCCTCGGCGACCCAGCGCGGTCCGCTGTGGTGGGCCAGCCACCACCGCATGCACCACAAGCACTCGGACGGCCCCGAGGACGTGCACTCGCCCAAGCAGCACGGCTTCGTTTGGAGCCACATGGGCTGGATCACCTCCAAGTCCAACTTCCCGACCCAGTTCGACGTGGTGCGCGACCTGATGCGCTTCCCGGAGCTGCGCTTCCTGGACCGCTTCGACACCCTGGTGCCGATCCTGACCGGCGCCTCGATGTGGCTGCTCGGCCTGGTGCTCAACAAGCTCTGGCCGGAACTCGGCACCTCGGCCCCGCAGATGCTGATCTGGGGCTACTTCATCTCGACCGTGATCCTGGCCCACGCCACCTTCACGATCAATTCGCTCTCGCACCTGTTCGGCACGCGCCGCTACGAGACCAAGGACACCAGCCGCAACAACCCCTTCCTGGCGCTCTTGACCCTGGGCGAGGGCTGGCACAACAACCACCACTACTACCAGTCCTCGGCGCGCCAGGGCTTCTACTGGTGGGAGTACGACATCACCTACTACGGCCTCAAGCTGCTCTCCTGGCTCGGCATCGTCTGGGACCTGCGGCCGGTGCCGCGCGAGGTCCGCGAAGCCCGGCCGCAGCGCAAGGTCAAGGCCTGAACCTGCGTCCGGTCAGGCGCGGATCGGCCCCCTAGCGGCGGGCAAGCGAACGGCTCGGGCTGCGCCCGAGCCGATTCGTTTCTCGGGCCGTGTGCCCTGGGACGGGGTCCAGGCGATTCCCTGAGGCCCGGCGGCGACGCGGCCCTGGACCCACGGCGCCACGCGCGTCTTCCCTAGCAGTCGCACGATGCCCGACCGCGCTCGGGCTGCTTCCTGAATCCCCGACAGAGATCCGCACGAACCCGAGCCGGCGCTGCGACCGCGGCGGCCCGCCCCGCTCAGCGCGGCCCCGACCGCTCGGCCCCGACCCTCCCCATGGATATCGCGATCATCGGCTCGGGCATCTCGGGCCTCGTCTGTGCGCACCTGCTGGCGCGGCGCCACGCCGTGACCCTGTTCGAGAGCGAAGCGCGCCTGGGCGGCCACACGCACACGGTCGACGTGGAGGACCCCCGCGGCACCCTGGCCGTGGACACGGGCTTCATCGTCTTCAACGACTGGACCTATCCGAACTTCCAGCGCTTGATGGGGCAGATCGGTGTCCGGGATCAGGCGAGTTCGATGAGCTTTGCGGTCAAGAGCGCGGCCAGCGGCCTCGAATACAACGGCACCAGCCTCGACACCCTCTTCGCCCAGCGCAAGAACCTGTTCAGCCCGCGCTTCCTCGGGATGGTGCGCGACATCCTGCGCTTCGGCCGCCGCGCGCCCGAGCTGCTGCGCGAGGAGGGGCCCGATCCGGCCGCCGGGCCGAGCCTGGGCGAATACCTGCGCGCGGGCCGTTTCGGGCGCGCCTTCATCGAGGAATACATCGTGCCGATGGGCGCGGCGATCTGGTCCTCGAGCAAGGCCGAGCTGCTGCGCTATCCGGCGCGCTTCTTCGTGCGCTTCTTCCACAACCACGGCATGCTCTCCGTCGACGATCGGCCGACCTGGCGCGTGCTGACGGGCGGCAGCCGCAGCTACTTGGGGCCGATCAGCGCGCCCTTCGCCGCCGGCATCCGCCTGGCGACGCCGGTGCGCGGCGTGCGCCGGGAAGCGGATGGGGTGCGCCTGCGCCTGCCCGGCGATCGCAGCGAGCGCTTCGACCAGGTCGTGCTGGCCTGCCACAGCGACACGGCCCTGGCGCTGCTCGAGGATCCGAGCGACGCCGAGCGCGAGATCCTGGGCTCGATCCGCTACCAGGCCAACGCAACCGTGCTACACACCGACCCGCGGGTCATGCCGCGGCTCAAGAAGGCTTGGGCGGCCTGGAACGTCGAGCTGAGCGCCGCCGACACGGCCCCCGAGGGCAGCCCCTTGGCGCGGCCGGAGGCGCCCGTGCGGGTGACCTATTGGATGAATCGCCTGCAGAGCTTGGCGGCCGAGCGGGATTATTTCGTGACCCTCAACCAAACCGCCGACATCGCTCCCGAGCGCATCCTGCGGCGGCTCGAATACCACCATCCGGTGTTCGATCCGCCGGCGGTGCGGGCCCAGGCGCGCTGGCGCGAGCTGTACGGCGTGCGCCGCACCTGGTACGCGGGCGCCTATTGGAGCTGGGGCTTCCACGAGGACGGCGTGAAGAGCGGCCTGCGGGTCGCCGAGGCCTTTTCCGAGAGCCTGTGAGCCAGCCGGCGAGCCCCGCGGCGCCGGCGAGCGCCCCGAACCTGGCCAGCGCCCTGTACGTGGGCCGGGTCCGCCATCGGCGCTTCCTGCCGCGCGCGCACCGGCTCGGGGCGCGCACCGCCTGGCTGTATCTGGATCTCGAGGAGTGGCAGGCCGGGCGCCTCGAGGGGCGCCTGCCGGGCTGGCTGCGGCTCGGCCGGCGCTGGCCGGTCGGGGTCGCACGAAGGGACCTGCTCGGCCCGCCGGAGCTGCCCCTCGACGAAGCCGTGCGGCGCGCGGCAGAGGCCCGCCTGGGCTTTCGGCCCGCGGGT
>JBIKLM010000249.1:0-6390 GCA_044359835.1 Planctomycetota bacterium | reverse complement strand
TTGGCGCCTGTTCGGCATGCACCCCAACGGTAGCGCGCCGCTGTCCGCAATCGGGCTGTGCCTGGCGGCCGGCGCCGCCTGCGCGGCGCGCGGAGCGCGCCGCGTCGGGCTCGCGATCCTGGCGCTGCTGGCCGGCCTGTGCCTGTGGCGCTCCCAATCGGCGGCTTCGGAGGGCGGCGCCGCCCTGGGATTGCTGGCGTTGCTGCTCGGGCTCGCCGGGCGCTGGCCGCGGCGGGCCGCGACCCTGCCCGTCGCCGCGCTGCTGTTGCTGTTGGGGGGCCTCGGGGTGTGGTTCTCGCCGCTCGGCGAGCGCGTCGAAGAGCGCCTGATCGCCAGCGCGCAGGGTCCATCGGCCCTCGGCCAGCGCTACCACTTCTGGCGCATGTCCGCAGCCGCCATCGCCGATGCGCCCCTGGTCGGCCAGGGGCCGAACCAGTACTACCCCCACGCGCGCTTCGCGGCGCCCTCCTACTACGACGGCACGCCCCAGGACCTGCACCCCCACAACCTGGCCCTGGCCCTGGCCGAAGGCGCCGGCTTGCCGGCCCTGGCCCTGTTCACCGCCCTGACGCTGCTGACCCTGGAAGCGGGCCGGCGCCGCCTGCGAGCGGCCGCCGACTTCCGCGAGCGCGCTCCGATCGCGGCCCTGCTCGGCGCGCTGATCGCCGTGCTCGGGTCCAACAGCCTGGACCTGGGCCAGAGCCAGCAGACCTGGATCCCGCTGTGGTCCTGGCTGTGCTTGGGGGCGCTGTTGCCCCCGGTCCCCGCCGGCGCCGCGCGGCGCCCCCTGGGCGGCGGCCTCGCGCTCGCCGCCTGGTTCCCCTTGGTGCTGGCGCCGGTCGCGGCCGAGCACCTGACGGCGCGCGGGACCGCGCTGATGTCGCGGGCCGAGCTGCCCGCGGCGCGCGCCCACGCACGCCTGGCCCAGCGCCTGGCGCCCGCGGACATCGCGCCGCTGCAGCTCGAGCTGCAGGTCGCACGGCGCTCCGCCGGGCCCCAGCAGGTGCTCGAGGTGGCCCGGCGGATGGTGGCCGCCACCCCTGGGCGGGCGGCGGGTCAGCTGGCCCTGGCGGAGGCCTGCCTGGACGCCGGGCGGCTGCAGGAGGTCGAGCGCGCGCTCGCCCTAGCCGAACGCCTCGATCCGCGCGGCCCCGACGCCGCAGCGCGCGACGAGCTGGCCCTCGAGCTCGAGCTGCGCCGCGGGCGCCTGCCGAAGGCCGAGCAGCACCTGCGCAGCGCCTTGGTGCACCAAGGCTCCCCGTGGCAGCGCCTCGAGCTGGCTCGCGAAACCGGGCGTTTCCAGCTGCGCGCGCGCGGCTCCGCCGTGGGACTCGACCTGGGCGCGGCCCTGGCCGAACTCGAGGCCGAGTGCCTGGCCCTGGCCGAGCCGCGGCCGGTGGAATCGCGCCGCATGGCGCGCGGCATCCACGACGCCTGGCGCGAGCTGCGCGAGCTGCGCCGCGCAGCCGATTTCCTGGCCACACAGCGCGCGCGCTCCGCCGCGCCCTTCGCGAGCCTGCTGTACCTCGAGTGCGAGCTGTGGATCGACATCGGGGACTTGGGCCGCGCCGCGGAGCTCGAGCGCCTGCTGGCGGGGGCCGATGCGCGCATGGCCCAGTGGATCCGGCTGGCCTTGGCGGTCGAGCGCCGCGATGCCGCAGCCGCCGAGCAGATCCGCGCCGACTTGTTCAGCTCCGTCTCGAGTTTCGACGACTGGGACCTGTTCTTCGAAGCCGGCCAGCTGCGCCGACAACTCGAGCGCTGGTACGGGTTATGCCTGCTGCTGGGCGATTCCTCGGCGGCCGAGCGGGCCCTGCGGCGCGCGCTGCGGGACATCAGCGCCACCTTCGCCCGCCGGCAGAGCGCCGAGCGCGCGGCCCTGAACGCGGCGCGCTCGAGCCTCGAGCCGGCGGCGGTCGCGCGCCTTATGCGGTTGGCGCTGGCGGAATTCGACCTGCCCGTGGCGCGCCGAGAGGGTCCCGCCGCCCTCGACGGGCTGCTCCAGGGCCTGTCGAACCTGCCCGACGAGCGCCGCCTCGCGCTGCTCTCCGCCCTCGAGCCGATCGCCCGCGGCCCGGCCGCACGCGCACTGCTCGCCCGCAGCCGCTGACCGCGCTGGCAGCACGGGCGGGGCGCTGCCCGAGGCACCCCCGTCCCAAGTCCATCTCCGGCTGGTCGTCGGCGCTCGAAGGGAAATCGGTTGCCGAGCTACAGGATCGACAGGGGCGCCGCGTTGCTCACGAAGCTGACCGCGGTGGCGTCGAAGACCACGAAGGCATGCTGAGCGACCATGCCGCTGAGAGACCCGAGGTTGGCAGCGCTCAGATTCAGCGTGCAGCTTCCGCTGCCGTCGGCGGCCAGCACTCCGAAGGAGCGGCTGAGCGGCGCAACATTGGGGTAAAGCAGGGTCTGCTGGAACCAGGGATCATCCGTCTCGAGGGGCAGAAAGAGTCCGCTGCCGATGGGCACGCCTGGGAATAGGGCCCCGAAGGAGCCGAGCAACAGGTACAGGCGTCCGCCATTGGCGGGCCCCGCGTCCAGGTTGAATCGAATCTGGGTGCTGCCGCTGATCTGTGAATAGAGGTCCAGGTTGGGATCGAGAGGCAGATCCACGGTCGAGGTCACACGCAGGGCACCGCTGTAGCTGCCAAAGCCTTCGTTGGGGGCGCTGGCCACGATCTCTCCGCGGCCGTCGCCGGTCAGATCTCCCACCAGGGCCAGACCCTGGCCGTAGAGGATCGCATCCGACGGATGGCGCACATCGCAGATCCTGTGGCCGTCGAGGCCCGAGACCGCGTGCACATAGTTCCCCACCCCACAGCCGCCGCCCACAGGCGCCGATTGGCAGTCTTCATAGGCGACCGCGGCATCGGGCCAGCCGTCGCCATCCAGATCGACGCCTCCAGCCAGCGGTCCGTTCAGCCTCGGCAGCGAGGGGGGAAGGGTAACGGGCGGGAATGCTCGCCTCCAGAGGGGCTGCGGCGAGCCGATCCGAAAGCAGTAAAGATCCTGGTGGGCCATGACCAGCAGCTCGGACACACCGTCACCGTCCACGTCGCCCAAGCGCGTGATGGCGCGGCCGAAGGAGGCGGCCAGATCCGGTGCTCGCAAGGTGGCGATGGTCAACGCTCCAGCACCGGAGAAGACCCGCACATAGCCCGGCGCCGGCGGAATCGGCGGGTGTCCGGTGGTCTCTTGGGTAAAGGTCCCGGCGGCGAAGTCCTCCAAGCCGTCGCCATCCACGTCGCCCAGACCCGCGACGCTATAGCCGAAATTGTCCAGGGCGGCGTCACCGAGCATTTCTTGCAAGAGCGCTCCGCTGCGGCCATCGAGCAGCCCCACCGCTCCACGGCCATAGGCCCCAGGCCAACCCACCACCAATTCCGGGATCCCGTCGCCGGTCAGATCGCCGATACCGACAGCACTGCGATAGGTGGGCTCGGGCGCGGATGGCGTTGGCAGCAGCAACAGCGTTGCTCCGCTCGCAGGCGAGACGATGCGCGCATCGAGAGCCAACCAGGGTTGCGCCGGCTCCCCGGCGATCAGCAGGTCGGCCAACCCATCCCCGTCGTGGTCTCCGACCCGCGCCACGAAAGTGCCCAGGAACTGCTGGAATACACCTTGCCACTGGGCGATCACGGACCCTTGGCGCAACGACAGCACCTGCACCCGGCCTTCCGTGGGAACCGCAGCTCCGGCACCAGGTTGCCCCGAGGCGATGTCGGGGAGCCCGTCCCCGTCTACGTCGTCGAGCAAGGCCATCGAAAGGCCCACCGCCGAACCAGGCTTTCCGACCCACTTGATGGCCGTGGTTTGCGCCTCAGCGGGTGCAACCAACTGGCAGATCAGGGCAAACGCAGCCGCACTCCGCGAAACTCGGTGTCGAAGCATGAGCCGATTCCTCCACGTGCATTCTAGGGGCGTCGCTCCTGCGCGTGAGGGAAATCGAATATCGGATCTTCTTTGATGCGGCCATGCCCGCGGAGCCTCAGCGGCGGACGACCCGCGCGGGCCAGCGTCGCCCGGAGCGGGTCCTCGAGGCCGGGCTGGCGCCTACACCTCCTGGCGAGCTCTGGAAGGCGCCCAGACCCTCCCTGGGATCAAGGGGTGCCGGCGGCGCCGCCCGGCTCGACGCCCCCGCACGATGGGAACAGGGGGCCTGCTCTGCGGAAAGCGACGGCCCCACCCGACAGACATCCCGGGGGCCCGGGCGGCGCCGTTGCGATCGCTCCGAGGCCCCCCTGGGGCGCGGCCCGGTAGGCGGCGCCACGCCCAGGGCCCCCAGCAGCCCCGGGCCGAGAGCCCGTCCTTTGGTCTTCAGGAGATCGTGTGGGTGCCTGAAGAGTCGCTTGGCACAGCTCTGCTCCTTGCTCTGAACCTCCGGGGGGTCCTCACGCCCCCCGCCGAGCGCGATGCTCGGGCCTACGCACAGATCATCCGCCCCCTCGAAGGAAGGCGGTCGGCCGCCCATACGATCGGGGCTAGGCAGGTGGGGCCGCGAGGTGCTCGGTCGACGGATTCCGCGGATTCTGCGGCGGAAACCGCAGCCTTTTCCGCTGCTAGCCTACTGACCCCCGTGGCGCCGAACAGCGGCGCCGCAGGCCGGGCCTCTTCTCCCCCTGCTCCGAGCCCTGCACAGAGCCGATGCAATCATCCCCGCGTTCCCCTGGCTCGCGCACACCGGCAGGCTTGCTTGCATGGGGCGCCGGGGGCCTGGAGGGCGCTCCGGCGCCGAGCGCAGAGCCGCGGCCCTCGGCGCCTGGTGAGGCTCCCTGGATGCGGGGGGTCGCGCGGGCCGCTGTCGTCGTCTTGCTGACCGGCGCCTGGGTCCTCGGGGCTGCCGCACAAGAAGGAGCAGGGGACAGCCACGACAAGCCCGAGGCGGCGCCGGGCGGTGCCACGCCGCCGGCCCGCGCTCTGCCTGCCGCGGCAGCGCTCTGGAAGCGCGAGGGCCAGGCCGCTGGGAGCGGCTTCGGGCTCAGCGTGGCGCTCGGGCCGGTCCTGCGCGCCGGCGATCTGCCGGTGGCGTTGGTCAGCGCCTTCGGCGGTCCAGACGCGGGGGTCGACGCGCTCGCGGGCCGCACCGGCCAACCGGTGCAGCGCTTCACCCCGGAGGCCGACGTGCTCGAATTCGGCTTCGCGCTGGCCGGCGCCGCCGCGCCCGCAGAAGGCGGCGAAGCCAGTGTCTGGATCGGCGTCCGCGGGGCGCTGATCGGCGGCCAGCGCCTGGGCGAGGTGCAGCGCCGCTCCCTGCGCGACGGCCGCATCCTTTCCCGCTGGGGCGCCCCCGAAGGCGCCAACTTCTTCGGCGCTCGTCTGGTGCTGCTCGGCGACCTCGACGCCGACGGCGTGCCCGACCTGGCCGTTTCGGCACCGGGCGAAGACCGCGCCCGCGGGGCCGTCTATCTGCTCAGCGGAAGCGACGGTTCGCTGCTCGAGCGCTTGGCCGGCGCTCGCCACGGAGACCGTTTCGGCAGCGCCCTGCTGGCCCTCGGCGACCACAACGGAGACGGCAGCCCGGACCTGGCCATCGGCGCGCCGGGCGACAGCGGGCGCGGGCTGGGCATCGGCTCGGTGCGGGTCTATTCCGGCGCCACGCGGCGCCTGCTGCGCAGCTTCTTCGGCGACGAAGCGGAGGCGGGCTTCGGCGAGAGCCTGGCCCAGTGCGCCGATCGCGACCGGGACGGGCGCCCCGAGCTGCTGATCGGCGAGCCCTCGCTCAACCTGAATGGGCAGGTCGACGTCGGACGGGTGCGGGCCTTTGCGATCGAAAGCGGCGCCGAGCTAGGGGCCTGCTGGGGCCAGAATCCGGGCGACTTCTACGGGCAGGCGCTGGTGGGCGGATTCGACTGGAACGGCGACGGGCTGAGCGATTTCGCCGTGGGCATCCCCTGGGGCGATCGCGAGAGCGCGGACGGCTCCGGAGATTGCGGCCGGGTCGAGGTGCGCTCCGGGAACTCGGGCGAGCTGCTCGGCCTGCTGGAGCGGCCGCGGGGCGCGCGCCTGTTCGGCTACAGCCTCGGGGCCTCGGCGGAGGCCCCCTGCCTGCTGGTCGGCGCCCCGGGGCGCCCCCCGTTCCAGCGCTCCGCGACCGCCGAGGCCGCGTCACCCAAGGACCAGGCACCGCTGCCCGCCATCGAGAAGACCAGCCCGCGCGGCTCGGTGGCCCTGTTCCGCAGCCCAGCCCGCTGACAGGCTGAGAAAAAATCGTCTCGGGCGGTGCCCGAGACGCAAGACCAGCCTGTCAGCATGCTTTTGGGCCGCCATCCGGCGGCCACACAGGCTGGGATCGTCGCTGCGCGCCGATTTTTTCCCAGCCTCTGGCAGGCTGAGAAAAAATCGTCTCGGGCTGCGCTCGAGCAGTCAGACCAGCCTGTCCGCATGCCTTTG
>JBIKLM010000248.1:0-6395 GCA_044359835.1 Planctomycetota bacterium | reverse complement strand
GCTGCCGGGCGCCGCGCCGAGGCTGCGCTCGAGGGCCGGGCGCGGGGCCTGGGCGGCCTCGCGGCGGCGCTGGGACAGCAGCCGGCGGGCCTCGCGCTGCGCCACGCGCGCCGGCGGCAGGCCCTCGTCCAGGGCCTCGCGCAAGAGCCGCGTGGCCCGGTCGCCGATGCGGCCTTCGATGGCCGAAACCGGCTCGCGATGGCCGAACAAGTGGAACAGCGCGCCCCGGATCAGGGCACCGGAATTGATCAGCACATCCGGGACGAACAGCACGCCGGACTCGTGCAGGCGGTCGCCGTGGGAGCTGCGCGCCAGCAGGTTGTTGGCCCCGCCGGCCACGATGCGCGCGGAGAGCCGCCGCAGGGTCAGGTCGTGCAACAGCCCGCCCATGGCGTTGGGCGAGAACACGTCGCAGCGCGCGTCGAATTCGCTGCCCGGGGGCAGCAGCTCGAGTCCGAACTCGCGCTGGGCCGCGGCGCAGCGCGCGGGATCGAGATCGCTGGCGGCCACCTGGGCGCCGACCAGGACCAGGCGCCGCACCAGCTCGGTGCCCACGGCGCCGAGTCCCTGCACGACGATGCGCCGGCGGGGCCAATCCAGGGCGCCATCGAGGGCCAGCAGGGCCGCCGAGATGCCCGCGAAAACGCCCGCCGCGGTGGCCTGGGCCAGCTCGCCGGGGCCGGCCGGGCCCGGATCGGTGGCGAAGCGCGTCGTGCTGCACAGGGCGGCCAGCTGGGCCACCCCGGTGCCCATGTCGGGCCCGGCGTAGAAGCGGCCCTGCAGGCGTTCGGTGACCTCGCCGAGGTAGGCGTAGGCGCGCTCCAGGTCGAGCCCGGGCTGATCGAGCACCACCAGCTTGGCCCCGCCCGCCGGGAGGCCCGCCAGGCAGCACTTGGCCGTCATGGCGCGGGCCAGGCGCAGGCAATCGACCAGCGCGCGGTTCTCGTTGGAGTACGGGAAGCGCCGGATGCCGCCGAAGGCCGGCCCGGCGCTGGTGTCGTGGATCGCCAGGAAGCCCTGCAGTCCGCTCCTGCGATCGTGGAGCGCGACCAGCTCCTCGAAACCTTCGCGGGCCAGGGCGTTCAGGACGTGGACGGCCATGCTCGCGCCCCATGGTGCCCGCAGCGCGGCTCCGCGGGGCCAAGAATTTCCAGGCGGGACCCCGCCGGGCGACCGGGCGCTGGCGCGCGGGCCGCGCGGCGGGAAGAATCGCAGCCGGCCGGCGTCCAACGCGCCTCTCCCCCCCACCCCGTGCCCCACGTGCCCCAGCGTCCTCCGCGATCCCATCCGTTCCAACGGGCAGCGCTCCGGGCGCCCGCGCCGGGCCGCCGGCTTCCCGCTCGGTCCCTGCTGGCCGGTCTGTGCGCGCTGCTGCTGGCCGGCTGCGCCAGCCAGACGAAGGGCCAGAAGATCACCCCCGGCACGACCCCGGACCAGGAGGAGACCGAGCTGCGCGAGCGGCTGCTCGAGCGCGAGCTGCCCGAAGAGCCGGGCGCCCTGCTGCTCGAGCTCGACGGGCTCCTGCGCGCCTGGAACCAAACCAAGCTGAGCGCCCGGGAGGTCGACGAACGCAAGCACCGCGCCCTGGACCTCGACCTGCGCCGCGGCGCGCGCCAGCGCCTGGACGTGCTGATCGAACAAATCGAATCCGGGCCCCCGCGCAACCGCCAGATCGCGGCCATGGCGGTGGGCTTCTCCGGCTCGCCGCGGGCCCTCTCGCCGCTCTTGGCCGCCCTCGACGACCCCCTGGTCGGCGTGCGTCAGAACGCCCTCCTAGGCCTCGGGCTGCTGGCGGATCCGAGCACGCCCCTCGAGCCCCTGCGCCAGCGGCTGCTGGAGGCGCCCGAAGCCACCAGCCGCAACAACGCCGCCTACGCCCTGCAGCGGCTGCTCGAAGCCGGCGTGCGCGAAGAGGGCCTCCTGGAGGACCTGCGCCTGGCCCTGCTCGATCCCGAGCCCGGCGTGCGCGTGCAGGCGGCCACCTGCCTGCGGGTGCTGCAGGACCCCGCGGCGCTGCCGGAACTGGCCGATCGGCTGGAGGACCAGGAGACCCTGGTGGCGGTGGCCGCGGCGCGCGCCATCCGGCGCATCGGCGAGGAGGTCGACGCCGAGCGCGGGCGCTGCGCCCGCAACCTGTTCGAGGCCTGGCGCAAGGCCAAGGGCGAGCGCCGCGACGCGCTGCGCTACGAGCTGCGCATCCTGCGCGGCGCGGACCTGGGCGAAAAAGAAGAGGACTGGCGCGAGTGGGCCTTCAAGCTGCCGTGAGCGCGAAGCTCCAGCGCGGCTCGTCCGCGGGCGAGGACCTCGGCGCGGACCGACGCGCAGACCATAGCGCGGCGCAGCACGGCCCGGCCCGCGGCCGGGCGCAGAGCTCGCCCGCGGCGGTCGTCGGCTGGACGGCTGCGTCGGCGCCGCTGGCGCCGCCGGCGGCCCCGGGGCAGCAGCGCGCGCGCAGCCCCGGGCGAAGGCCCTTGCTGCCGCTTGCCGCGCGCCGCTGGGCCGGGCTGTCCCTGGCCGCGCTGCTGACGATCGCCTGCTCGCGCCCGCCGGCTTCCCTGCCGCCCAGCGAGCCCGCGCCGGCCGCGCCGGCCGCGCCGGCTACTGAGCCGCAGGGCTCCCCCGCGGCCGCGGCCCCCGGCGCCGGGCTCGGCTCGCGCACCCGCATCGCCGGCTTGGCCGGGCTGCGCACGCGCTCGCAGGTCGTGTTCGCGGCGCTGCCCGAGCAGCCCCATCGCTTCGTGGCCAGCTACGCCTTCCCCGACCGGGTGCGCTTCGAGCTGTCGGTCGAAGGCGGCGCGGGCGAGGACCGCGCGATCAGTTTCCGTTTCGGTCCGCGCACCTTCGAGGTGGCCCCGCGCAGCGGCGCCTCCACGGAGCCCGAGCCGGCCGTGCGCGACCAGCTGCTGCGCCGCTTCGAGCTGCGCCGCGCGGCGTTCCTGTGGCCCGACGGCTTCGAATGGACCGAACGGGAGGGGGCGCGCTTCGCGCCGCTGCCGATGGGCCCGGAGGGCAGCGAGCCCCTGGGCTTCCTGGTGGCCAGCGATCTCCGGGAAGGCCGGCCCGGTCGCCTCGATGTCCACCGCCCCGACGGCAGCCTGGAGGAGTCTTTGCTGCTGGAAGCCTGGCGAACCCTGGGGGCGCGCGCCTTCCCGGCGCGCCTATCGGTCTCCTTCGGCGGCGAGACGGTCTGGACCGAGACCGTCGAGGACCTGGAGACCTCCGTGCTGTTCCTGGATGCCCTGTTCCTGCCCGCGGATCGCCTCGAGCTCCTGCCGGCGGGCCAGCGCGTGGCGCGCGGGCCGGTGCCCGCTTCCTGGTCGCGCTCGCTGCCCCTGATCGGCGCCCGCGATTGGGCCAGCGCACGCAGCCTGGCCGCGGCGCAGCGCGCGCAGGTGGAAGGCGAGCTCTCGCCGGCGGGCAACCTGGACCCCCAGCTGGCCTTCGATCTGGCGGAGGATGGGCGTCCCGCCGCCGTGCACTGGCGCTGGGCCGGCAGCGGGCCGGCCCCCGCGGGATTCCTGGGCCGCGAAGCGGCCGAGTCCGTGCAGCTCGAGGTGCGCGATCTCGAATCGATCGGCCGCGCCGAGATCGAGACCCTGCGGGCCCTGCTGCCGGGAAGCGCCAAACCCCTGGCCCTGCTCGCGCAGGAGCTGCCGGACGGCTCGGCGCGGGTCCTGCTGGTCTTCGCAAGCACCTGAGGGGATCCCTACGCGCCCCCCAACCGCGGGGGCGGGCAAGCCGGGACGGGCCCCCGCCCGCGCGCCGCTCCAGCCGCTCCAGCCGCTCCAGGGGCCCTGGCGCCCCGGGCGCTCGCCCAGCCCCGGTCGAGCCCAATCCGTCTGCGGCCAGGGGCGACCGGGGCCGGACCTCGGCTGCGCCGGGGCGCCGCGGGGCCGTAGGCGGGGGGCAACCCGCCGGGACTTCTCAGGCCCTGCCGGAGGCCCTGCGGGCCGCGGCGACGCCCTGGCTGCGGGCCAGCCCCTGGCGCGGCGCAGCCGGACGGTCCATGAATGGGGAGGCCGGCGTCGCTCGGCGAGGACGGCGCGCGTGTCCACTGCGACGGACGGTGCCGGCCTGGAACGACCCGAGCGGACCCGGGAAACCGGGAACGAAATTTGCAAATCAGCCGGCCATGCATCCCCAGGCCATGTCTACCCAAGGCAATCCGAAGGTGAATTGGACCACTCCGGCGCGCGCGCTGCTGCTCGGCGCGCTGCTGTCGTTTTTGGCCCCCGTGCTGATCCCGGGCGACGGCTTCGCCGCCTATGGCCAGCGCCCCGGAGCCAGCCAGGGCGGCGGCGGACGCCCGAGCGGCGGCGGCGGCTCGATCGGAGGCTCTTCGCGGCCTTCGATGGGCGGCTCCTCCCGACCCTCCATGGGCGGCTCCTCGCGGCCCTCCATGGGCGGCTCCTCCAGGCCCTCCATGGGCGGCTCCTCCCGACCCTCGATCGGCTCCGGCTCCGGACGCACCAGCCCGCCGGTGTTCAGCCGCCCGCCGGCGCCCTCCGCGCCCGATCGCACCCCGCGCTATTCGAATCCCGGCACACCCGACCGCGGCCCCAGCGCTCCGGCGCCCAGCTCCGGCGGCGGCGGGCGCGTCGAGCGCGGCGAGGTCCTCTCCGGCAGCACGCCGGGCTTCGGCCCCGCCCGCGCTCCCGAAACGGTCGGCGAAGCGGCCAACCCGCGCGACGGCCAACTGCGCCCGCTGCACAACGGTCCCGACCGCCCGCGCTACGTGCGCTTCCCGGCGCCCTATCGCCCCGGCGGCGCCACGGGCCCCGGCGCGCGCCCCACGGGCAGCGCCGGCGACGACCGCAACCCGGCGGGCGGCGGACGGGTCGACGGCTATCTCGCTCCCGGCGACCGCCGCCGGAGCAATGCGGACCTTTCCGCGGTTCCACAGCGTTACCCCGGCCCGAGCCGCGAGGTGCTTCCCGCCCTGGACGAGGTGCGCGGATCCCTGCAGCGCCTTTCGGACCGCCAGCGCTACGGCCGCGGTCCCCTCGAGCGCCTCTCGCGGCCGGAGCCCCCGGCCAGCCGCCGGCCGGCGGGCCTCGCCAGCACGCCCCTGCGCCGCGACCCGGCGCGCCTCGAATTGGCCCGCAGCCCCGGCGCGGACCTGCGCAGCCAAGCAGGCCGCCAGGCTTCGCTCACGGCGCTCAGCGACCTGCGCCGGCTGCAGGAGCGGGATCCCGTGCGGGCCGAACGCCTGCGCGGCCAAGCCCAGCGCCTGGCCAATCTGCGCGCGGATCTGGCCGGAGCCGGCACGAACCTGATGGCCGGCCCCGTAGCCGGCAGCCTGGTGCGCCGCCGTCTGGGCGGCCAGGGTGCCCTGCCCGGCGGCAGCATCCCGGGCGGCGACGTCCCGGGCGCCGGCGACCCCGACGGCAACGGCGGTCAGGTGATCGACAAGGGCCTGTGGATCGGCGGGGCCTACCACCCGGGCTGGTCCTTCGGCCTGGGCTACGGCTGGGGCTGCGGCGCCTTTGGCTGGCCGTACTCCTTCGCCTTCGGCTCCTCCTGGTTCTGGTGGAACTACTGGAACCACCCCTGCTTCGGCCCCGGCGGCTGGCACTTCGGCTTCGGCGGCGGCTGGGGCGGCGGCTGGGGGGGCGGCTGGTGCGGCGGCTTCTCGCCCTGGCACTGGTGGACGCCCTACCCCTGGTGGCACTGGGGCTGGAACCCGCCGCTGTATTACGCGGTCGTGCTGCAGAACCCGACCCCGCAGCCCACCACGGTGATCGTCGAACAAGCGGCCCCGGCCCCCGTGGCCGCACCGGCCGCACCGGCCGCGGAGCCGGCCCCGGTGTTCGCACCGAGCCCGCTGCCCAGCGCGCCGGCGACGCCCAGCCAGCCCATGGGCCCCGCGGGCGAGCGCTACCTGACCCTCGGCGATCGGGCCTTCCGCGACGGCCGCTACGGCGATGCCGCCCACTATTACGGCAAGGCCGTCGAAGCCCAGCCCGAAAGCGGCGTGCTGCATCTCGTGGTGGCGGATGCGCTGTTCGCGACCGGCGACTACGCCACCGCGGCGGCGGCCATCCGGCGCGGTCTCGAGCTGGACGCCAACCTGGTCTGGTCGACCATCGACAAGCGCAGCTTCTACCGCGATCCCAGCGATTTCGACGCGCAGCTGGCCGTGCTCGAGCTGTACCTGGTGGACCATCCCACCGATCGCGAGGCCGAGCTGGTGCTCGCTCTCAACTACCTGTTCGGCAACGCGCCGGCCCGCGCCGCCGATCGCCTGTCGGATTGGCCCCGCGGCGATCGCGCAGCGGACCTGATCCGCGCCGCGGCCGAAGAGCTGCAGTACGGGCGCCCCGCGGAAGTGCGCTGATCGACCTGCTCCCGCTCTAGGGCGGGCGAACAGCCGGGGCTCGCCGCGCGGCGGCGAT
>JBIKLM010000247.1:0-6403 GCA_044359835.1 Planctomycetota bacterium | reverse complement strand
TGGCGTGCGGCCCGATGCGGGTCTCCGTGCGCGCCCAGGAGGCCCCGCAGAACGAGCCGGTGCCTCCCGCGCAGCCTGAGGCTGTGAGCGCGCCCGAGGACGCGGAGCTTCCGGCCTGGCGCCGCGGGCTGCTCGAGACCGCAAGCCGGGCGGCCTCCAGCGTGCCCGAGAAGCCGCACCACAAGACCCGCGGCAAGCTGCAGGACGCGGTCATGATGGCCTGCTTCGAGCTCGACCAGCCCGAGCTGGCCCTGGAGTACGCCCGCGGCATCCTCGATTGGCGCCGCGGCTGCGGTTTCGCGGAGTACGCACGCTATTGCCAGGCCCACGGCCATCCGGCCCTGATCGAGTCGTTCCTGGCGGAAGCGGAGGACATCGCCCGCGCGTTGAACGAGGCGGGGGACCAGGCCTGGCGCCGGGACCGCATCCTCGTCAAGGTGGCCCTGTGCCGCATCGAGATGGGCTTCCCCCTCGAGGCGCGCGAGATCGAGGCCAACGTCGAACCCAGCGAGTCGCTGCCCCTGTTCCTGGCCAAGGCGCGCCTGCTTCCTGCAGGGGAACTGCAGGCCTGGCTGCAGGAGGCGCGGCTCACGGCCACCTCGGGTGGCTTCGAAGGCCGGCAGTCCGTGTTGCAAGCCGGCGGCGAGCTGGTGCGCCGCTTCTATGCGGACGAAGCGCAGCGCAAGGCGCTCGAGGAGGTGGTTCGCCTGGCTACCAACCAGATGCCCTTGCCGATCGTGGTCGAGGCCCTGTGCGCCCTCAGCTCCGCGGCCCTGGAGGCGGGCGACCTGGAAGGTGCCAAGCGATATGCGACCGAGGCCGTGGATGCTTGTTTGCTCTCGACCGTCACGGCCGACCTCAAGGGGCCCTGCCTCGGTCGTGCCATCGAGGCCCTGGCGCAAGCCGGTGGAGCCGAGGCGGCCAAGGAAGGCCTGGAGGCCGGTCTCGCGGTCTACGAGAAAGAGCGCGACCGGTTGATGGGCATCGATCGGGCCGACGCCTTGCGGGGCCTGGCGCAGGCCTGCGAAAGCCTCGGGGATCGAAGCCAAGCGACCCTGCTGTATTGGCGCGTGATCGAGGAGGGCGCCGAGAATCCCAACGCGCGGCCGCGCGCGGAGGATCTGGTGGAGACCCTGCTGTCCATGGCTCAGGTCGGATTCGAGCCGGAACCCAAGCTGATCGAGCGCATCGAGGAGATCACGGCCGGGTTGCGCGATCCCTGGTGAGCGTGCACTGCCGCAGGCTCGCCACCTCCGGCGAGCCTGCGGCTGGCAAACGCACTCGGCTTGCGCGGGAACCCCGCGCTCCGCATGGCGGTGTCGGGGCCCTCGGCTCGCCTTGCCAGGGCGTCGTGGACCCCGGAGTGGGGCCCAGCATCAGGCGGCTGTGGGGCAGCGCGCAGAGCGGAGCCTGTTGACCGCGCGCGCGGCAGCGGGGAACGGGATCGTGCGATCACGCACTTCGTGCGAATCGCCGGGGAACTCGCGGACCCGCCAGGCCTAGCCGGTCAGGAGGTTGCATTGGGGGGCCGCGACTACACCCAGAGCGAGCGCTGTCTTAAGGCCGCCTTAACGCGAAGCCCCTAACCTCCCGCCCCTCGCACGGCCACCCCCCCGCGTCCCTCGCGGCCGAGCGAGTTCCCCCCAAACCCCCCCGCGCATCCCCTCCGTGAAGGGCTGGCACCTCCTTGCCATCGTCCCGGTCTCGATCGCTGCGGCCCACCCGCAGCAGAACGGGACCATCCGTGGCAACGTCCTGGACAAGGATTTCGAGGGTCCCCTGGAGGGGGTCGAGGTACGGGTCCTCGAAACCGGATCCACCGCCCTCAGCGACGCCCAGGGCAACTTCAGCCTGCCGGACCTGCCCCCCGGGCAGTACACCCTGGTCTTCTCGCGGCCCGACTACCTGCGCCAGGTCCGCAGCGGGGTGGTGGTCAACCCGGGCCGGCTGACTGACCTCACCGTCTCCCTGCCCGCGGATTTCACGGACCTGCCGGAGTTCGTGGTCGAGGACCTGCTCGGCGGCTCGGCCTCCTCGGAGGCGGCCCTCCTGGCCCTGCGCTTCGAGACCCCGGCCCTGGTCGACTCGATCGGCTCGGATCTGATGAGCCGGGCCGGCGCCAGCGATGCGGCCAGCGCGGCGCGCTTGATCCCCGGGGTCAGCACCCAGGGGGACAAATTCGCTGTGATCCGCGGTCTGCCGGACCGCTACGTCAGCTCGCAGCTCAATTCGGTGCGCCTGCCCTCGGCCAACGAGGACAAACGCGCCGTCGAGCTGGACCAGTACCCCGCGAACATCCTGGAAAGCGTCCAGGTCTCCAAGACGTTCACCCCGGACCAGCAGGGGGATGCCTCGGGCGGCGCGATCAATGTCAAGCTGCGCGACATCCCCGAGGAGCCGATCGTGCAGTTCCGCGGTCAGTTCGGGGGCAACAGCCAGGTCACCGGCATCGGCGACTTCCTGACCTACAACGGCGGCGGCCTCGACGCCTTCGGCAACGACGGCGGCTCGCGAGACATCCAGTTCGAGAACCTGGGCGGGAACTGGGATGGGGCCGCCGGCGTCACCGAGGGCGCGGCGCCGATCGACTCGCGCTGGTCGATCGCCGCGGGCGGCAGCCAGAAGATCAACGAAGACTGGAGCTGGGGCGGCTTCGGGACCTTCTTCTACGAGCGGGACAGCTCGTTCTACGACGACGGGCGCAACGACGCCCTGTTCCTCGAGAATCCGGGCCAGGGGCTGGTGCCGCAGTTTGCCTTCGAGATCGCCGGGGCCCAGTTCGTGACCTCCCTGTTCGACATCACGCGCGCGTCGCAATCGGTGTCCCTGGGCAGCCTGATGAGTTTCGGCCTGGACAGCGAACGCAACAGCTTGGGTGCGCTGTACCTGACGACCCACACCGCCGAGGACGTCGCGATCCTGGCCGAAGACACGCGCGGCAAGGAGTTCTACTTCCCGGGTTACGACGTCAACGATCCCGATGACCCGGGCAACCAGCTGGACGAGCCCGGCTTCAAGACCGCGCCCTACCTGCGCACCGAAACGCTCGAATACACCGAGCGCACGACCCGCACCTTCCAGCTGCGCGGCGAGCACCGGCTGGACACCGAGCCCCTTTCCGCGCTGGGCGGCAACCTCGAATTCCAGCAGCCGATCATCGACTGGGCCGCCTCCAAGAACTACGCCAAGCAGTACCAACCGGACCGGCGTCAGTTCGGCTCCTACTGGGTGCCCCCGGTCGACAGCCAGTTCGTCTCCAACGAGATCTTCCTGCCGCTGCCCCCCGCGGACAACATCAACCTGGGCAACTTCCAGCGCATCTGGGAGGACATCCGCGAGGACGGCAATCAGGTCACGGCCAACCTGCGGCTGCCCTTCGAGCAATGGTCCCTGGACAAGGGCGAGCTCAAGTTCGGCGGCTTCCGGGACGACGTCAAGCGCGGCTTCAATCAGGACACCTTCGCGAACTTCCAGGACACGGTCGCCGCCAACGGCTTTCCGGGGACCTTCGACGACTTCTGGTCGGCCAACTGGGAAAACGAGGACCACGCCATCACCGCGTCCGAGTTCGACGTGGACTACGCGGGCCAGCAGCAGATCCAGGCCTTCTACGGCATGATCGACCTGCCCCTTTCGGAGCAGGTCTCGGTGGTCACCGGGGTGCGCTTCGAGGGCACGAACATCGAGATCCAGAATGACCCCGAGCAGTTCGCCTTGTGGTTCCCGCCCCAGACGAATCCGGCGATCCCGACGGCACCCACGATCTTGACCCCGGGCGCGGCGGATGTCGATTTCTCTCAGAACGACGTCCTGCCGGCGATCGGCCTAGAATACGAGCCCAGCGATCAGGTCACCCTGCGTGCGGCCTACAGCCAAACGGTGGCTCGTCAGACCTTCAAGGAGCTTTCGCCGATCATCCAGCAGGAGTTCCTCGGCGGTCCGGTGTTCATCGGCAACCCCGACCTGGAGATGGCCAGCCTGCGGAACTACGACCTGCGGGCCGACTACACCCCGCAAAAAGGCTCCTTGCTGTCGCTGTCCTGGTTCTACAAGGACGTGCAGGACCCGATCGAGTACATCCAGCGCCAGGCTCTGTTCGACTTCACGACGCCGGTCAACTATCCCGACGGCCGCCTGCTCGGCTGGGAACTGGAAGGCCGCCAGCAGCTCGATCGCTTCAACCGTGCCTTGGAGGGCTTCGGGATCATCGTCAACGGCACCCTGATCGATTCCGAGGTCACCGTCACGCCCGCCGAGTCGGCTTTGTTCGCCGATCCGGTGGTGCTCGGGGAGGACCTGACCAAGCGCGGCATGTTGAACGCGCCCGAGTACCTCTACAACCTCGGCCTGACCTTCGACAACGAGGCCACGGGCCTGGCCACGGCGCTCTTCTATTCGGTTTCCGGCGACACACTGGTCGCTGGCGCCGGCATCGCGCAGGGGACGCAATTCGTGCCCGACGTCTACCAGACCGAGGTCGGCACGCTGAATTTCAGCTTGAGCCAGCGCCTGGGGCCTGGCCTGCAGGTCCAATTCCAGGCCCGCAACCTGACCAACCCCGAGATCCAGGAAGTCTATCGCTCGGAGTTCATCGGCCCCGACGTGCTGCGCAGCACCTTCACGCGCGGCATCGACTTCTCTCTCGGACTCACCTTCACCTTCTGATACCGGACGCCAAGACCGCGGCGAGCCGCGGGACGGACATCGCCGCCACACAGGTCAACTCCATGAAGCACCAGGCTCCCACCGGCTCGGGAGGTCTCCCGCGCCCGAACCGACGCACCGCAACCCGGCGCCCGCTGCTGGTCGCGCTGGGCGCAGGCACGCTGCTGCTGCCTGCGCTGGCGTTCCAGCAAGAAGGCCTCGAGTTGGCCCGCGAAACCTTGACCAAGTGGGTCGAAACCCGGCGCTTGATCTCGGAAGAGAAGGCGGCCTGGAAGATCGATCGCGAGATGATCGCCGATCGCGTCGAGGTCCTCGGCAGCGAGGTCGAGACCCTGCGCCGCGACGAGGCCGAGAAGCGCGCGGACATCGAGCGCACCAGCCAGAAGTTCGTCGAGGTCCAGGGCGAGCGCGATGCCTTGAAGGCTGCCCTGAGCGGCGTCGAAGAGCAGATCGCGACCCTAGAACAGCGCCTGCGTGGGGTGCTGGCCCGCCTGCCCGCTCCGCTGCTCGAAACCGAGGTCGTCGCGGCCACCGCCCAGCGGCTCCCGAGCGAAGGCAACGCCGCGAAGCAATCGATCGGTGAGCGCTACCTGACCGTGGTCGGCCTGCTCAACGAAATCGACAAGTGGAACGCGACCCTGCACGTGGACAGCGAGGTCATTGGCCTGTCCAACGGCACTTCGGCCGAGGTTTCGACCCTCTACATCGGGGTCGGACAGGGCTACTACGTCAGTCGCGACGGCAAGTTCGCTGGGCGCGGAGCCGCCACCGAGGCCGGCTGGGTCTGGACCAGCGCGGACCAGGACGCCGCCGAGATCGCCCGGGCTTTCGAGATCCAATCCAACGTTCTTCCGGCGGCCTTCGTGCGCCTGCCGATCGCCATCCAATAGGGAGCCCCGCCGTGAATCGCCATCCCCTCTGCCGCCGGTCCGCGGCCGTGTTCGTCGCCGCGCTCGGCTGGGCCCTGCCCGCCGGCGCCCAGGCTCCCTCCGCCGTCGCTCAGCTCGGCAGCCAAGCCCCGGCCGAACCGGCCCAGGACGCGGGCGGGCTGCTGGACCAGCAGCCCAGCTTCGATCGCACGCGCCAGCAGCTCGAGCAGGACCTGACCACTGCCTTGGCCGAATTGTCGCAGTTGCGCGAGAAGATCCAGACCGACCTGGTCGGGCTGGGGCAGCAGCAGTCGGGGCTCGAGCAGCAGGTCTCCGCTGCGAAGGCCGACCTGCTCGCCGCCACGCGGGCCTACGAGCAGCGCTCGCTCGAGTTGTCCACCCTGGTGAACGAGGAAAAGAGCCTCGACTCCTCGGTCAGCTATCTCTCCAACCTGTTCGGGGAGTACACCAACAACTTCGAGTCCCGCTTGCTGCTGCCGGAAATGCAGCGCTACGGGGCGGCCCTGGAGGCGGCCAAGCTGGCCCCTTCCAATAGCAACCTGACCCAAGCGGAGATCTTCGCTGCTCAGGTGGGCCTGCTCGGCACCTCCCTGGATCGCATCGAAGAATCCTTCGGGGGGCTGCGCTTCGATGGCCGGGCGGTCGACGACCGCGGCCTGGTGCTCGAAGGCACCTATGTGCTGGTCGGGCCCCTGGGAGTGTTCACGGCCAAGGATGGCCAGTCGACCGGCACCGCTGAGACCCGCATCAACTCGAACGAGCCGGCCCTGATCGCCTTCCAGGATCCGCTCGATGGGGATGCGACCCGGGATCTCGCGACCCGGGGCGAGGGCTACCTGGTCCTGGAT
>JBIKLM010000246.1:0-6434 GCA_044359835.1 Planctomycetota bacterium | reverse complement strand
TCGAAACGTGGTCCGACTCGGTCGACGCGCGCGGTCCGGGCACGATGCGGTCCCGCCACTGCGCTGCGGGCGCGAGCACGCCGTGGTAGGTGAGGAGGTGCGCGCGCGGCCGCGGCACGAGCGCGGCAAGTCGCTCGAGAAAGGTCAGCGGCTCGAGGACTATCGCGCTGGTGCCGTCGCTTCAAGGCCGCCAAAAACGATAGACCACGAGCCCATCAGGATCGATTGGATGATGGCGCGCATGGCCGAGTTGGCGGCGCCCGGCGAGCCGCACCGCTTGCTGGCGCAGGGCGCGGGCGAATGGGCCTTGACCCACAAGATGCGCATGTCCGCGGATCTGCCCTGGATGGAAGCCCAGGGCCGCATGCAGGCCAAGATGCTGCTGGGCGGCCGCTGGCTGCAGCAGGAGATCGACATCGACATGGGCCCCATGGGCCAGATGCAGGGCTTTCAGCTGATCGGCTACGACAATCTGGCCCAGGAATACGTGGCCTTCTGGCTCGACAGCTTCAGCACCTGGCCGATCATGAGCCGCGGCAAGGCCCAAGCGGACGGCTCGATCGATTTCCACGGCACGATGGTCGACGTGGCCGGCGAGCGTCCGTTCCGCATGCTGACCAGCCAGACCCCGGACGGCCGCGCCCTGACGCGCATGTTCGACACCATCCCGCCCCACGGCGAGATCGAGGTGATGAGCGTCGAAGCGACCCGCAAGCCCTGACGGCCGCATCCGTCGGTCCGGCCGCGGAGCGACGCTTGCGGTCCGAAAGCCGGCTTGCCGGGCGAGAGCGTCGCGTTCCATCGACTCCTCCGCGTCGGCGTCCGTCTCCAGCCGCGCGTCGGGGCTGCTGCGAGCAAGACGTTCGGGTCGAGCCAAGCCGCGCAGAGCCCGCGGCTGGACGACCGGCCCGCGGCGCGGCTGCTCACGGACGGCGCCCGGGCCGATCGCTGACTTTGTCGGGTCGTCTGAATTCGGCGAGTTCGGCCTCCAGGGCGGCCAGATCCCCGGCGTCGGTCTGGACGCCGTGGAACTGCTCGAATTGGGCCAGGGCTTGGTGCAGGAGCATGGCCAAGCCGTCGCGCACGCGGAAGCCGCGGTCGGCGGCCGCGCGTTGGAAACCGGTCGCGGCGCCGTAGCGCAGGTCGATGGCGCGGGGATCCGGCCCGAGCGGCTGCGGCAGGCCGGAGCCCGGCGGGCCGAGCGGCACCGGCAGATCGACCGGCAGGCTCGAGACCAGCAGATCGGCCCGCGAGTTCTGCAGCTCCGCCAGGGGCCGGGCCCGGGCGCCGAAGCGCCGCGCCAGGGCCGCGGCCGGTTCGGCCGAGCGCGCGAAAATCGTCGCGCCGCGCCAATCGAGCTCGCGCGCCGCCAGCAGCACCGCCGCCGCGGCGCCGCCCGAGCCGAGCAAAGCCAGGGACTCGGCCCCGCGCCAATCCGCGTAGCCGCGCCGCAGGCCCTCCGCGTCGAGCTGCAGCCCGCGCCAGACCGCGCCGCCCGGCCGCTCGTCGCGCACCAGGGTGTTGACCGCGCCCGCCTCGCGCGCCGCGGCGTCGAGGGACGCGGCCGCCGCCGCCGCGGCCAGCTTGTGCGGCGCGGTCACCGACAGGCCGCGCAGGCCCAGGGCCAGCAGCGCCGCCAGGTCTGGTCCGGCTTCCCGGCTCGGGAAGCGCAGGTAGACGGACCGCAGACCGCGGCGCCGCGCCAAGAGCCCATGGATGCGCGGGCTCAGGCTCTTTGCGGTGAATTCGGCGCCGCCCAGCAGGCCGGTCAAGGCGGGGGGCTCGGGCCCGGCGAGCGCGAGGTGCTCGGCCAGTGTCCACTGGCCCGGGGCGCTCTCGAGGCCCGGCTCCAGCGCCGCGTAGGTGAACGGGTTGCGCCAGGGCGAGAACAGCCGCGAGCCATCCGCCAGGGGCCCCATAGCCAGCAGCGTGGTGGGCCCCAACGCGGCCAGGGGCGCGCGGGCGCGCTCGAGCTCGAGCCAATCGGCGGCGCAATCCGGGCGCACGACCAGTTTGAGCGCGCTCGCGCCTTCGAGCCGGAGCGCGCGCCCGATCTCGATCAAGGTCGCGGCGTCCGGGCAGCCCGCGGGGTCGTGGAAGCTGCCCAGACGCTCAGCTCCCGGGCAGGGCGGGCCCCGTTCGCCCCGTTCGAGATCGAGCCAAGCCGCGCCGCGGGCCGCGAGGCGCGTGAGATCGCCGCCGCGCGGAGCCAGCAGCAGCGGCAGGGGGCTGTCGAAGGGCGCCAGCCCCGGCGTCAGGTCGCCGCGCAGCTCGAGCAGGCCGGCGCCGGCGGCCTGGGCGCGGCGCGCGAAGGCCGCCGGGTCGCCCGCCGCGGCCGCAGGCAGCGTGACCACGAAACAGGTCTTCATGAGCTCGGGACCCTGTGCTGGAAAGGAGCTCGGCAGCGCCCCGCGCTCGACGCGGCGCCTGCCCCGGCCGAACGCATGGCGCCCGCGCCGCTGCGCTCGACCGAGGTCCAGAGCCACGGCGCGGGCCGAGCGGGGAGCGCCCGCGTCCGGGCCCGCCGGCCAGCGCAATTCTTCATGTCCCGCGCTCCCGCCTTCCGAGGGCCTGCAGCCCGCTCCAGACCGCTTCGACCTGGGCGTCGAGCTCGAGGGCGCCGTCGACGCGCAGCGTGGCCGCCGCCTCGAACAGCGGCCGGCGCCGGGCCTCCAGGGCGTCCAGCTCCGCGCTCAGCGTGCCGCCTAGCACCGCCGGGCGGCGCTCGCCGGGCAGGGACAGCCGCGCCAGCAGCACCTCCCGGGGCGTGTCGATCCAGACCGCCAGCGCCTGCGCAGCCAGCAGCCGCCGGCTCGCCTCGCGCTCGAGGGCGCCGCCGCCCAGGGCCAGCACGCGACCCGGCGCCAGGGCCTCGGCCAGCAAGCGCTGCTCCGCATCGCGGAACGGCTCCCAGCCGTGCGCATCGACGAAGGCGTGGATCGGCCCGTGGGCCGCGGCGAAGAGCGCGTCCGTGTCCATGAAACGCGCGCCGGTGGCCTGGGCCAGCGCGCGCCCGAGGGTGCTCTTGCCGGCGCCGCGCTGCCCGACCAGCGCCACCGGGCGCGTGGCCGCGCGCAGGGCCGTCAGGTGTTCGAAGAAGCGGGGATAGCTCTTGGCCACGCATTCGGCGCCGGAGAGGCGCACGCTGCCCGCCAGCAGTCCGTGCAGCGCGAAGGCCATCGCCAGGCGATGGTCCTCGGCGCAATCGAGCAGGGCGCCGCGCCAGCGCGCCGGCCGGCCGCCGATCCACAGGCCATCGGGCTCCGCGCGCACCTGCGCGCCCAGGGCCGCCAGGGCCGCGCGCATGCGCTCGATCCGATCGCTCTCCTTGTGCCGCAGGTTGGCGGCGCCGGTGAGCCGGGTCGGCGCCGAGCGCGCCGCCGCCAGCACGGCCAGGTTCATGAACTGGTCCGGGCAGGCCCCGACGTCCAGCTCGAGGGGCCCGGACCGATCCAGCTGCGCCAGCAGGCCCGCCAAACGCGCGTCCGGCTGGCCGTCCTCCGGATCGAGCCCGGGCGCTTCGATGCGGCTGCCCGTGGCGTGGGCGAGGCAGCTCCACACGCCCATGGCGCTCCAATCCGCGGGCAGCTCGAGCCGCTCGGCCGCCGCCGCTCCCGCCGTTGCAGCAGCCCCAGCCATTGCCCTAGCCGATGCCGTTGCCGCAGCCGATGCCTGCGGCGCCCCTGCCCCAATCCGCCGCACGCGCCACAAAGCGCCCTCCCGGCGGACCTCGACGCCGAAGCGCGCCAGGACCCGCGCCGTCAGCTGGGCGTACTCGGCGGACGCCAGGGGCCCGCTCAGCTCGATCTCCAGGCCCTCCGGCCCGAGCTCCGCGCCGACCAGCAAGAGCGCCGAGAGGAACTGGCTCGAAAGCCGCGCATCGAGCCCGATCCGCCGCGGCGGCGGCGCCTCCGCGGGCCGCCCGCGGATCCACAGCAGCGCGCGTTCCGCCGCGCCGTCGGGCTCGATCGCCTCCCGGCTTGCGCCGCTTTCGCCGCCGATCCCCGGAGCGTCGGCGCGCTGCACCTCGGCTCCCAGCCCGCGCAGCGCCGCCGCCAGGTCCTCGATCGGGCGCTCGGCCAAACGCGCGCTGCCGCACAGCTCCCAGCGTCCGGGCAGCAGCGCCGCGAGCGCCGCCAGGAAGCGCAGCGCCGTGCCGGCCGCGCCGCAGGCGATGCGGCCTTCACGGTGCGGCCTACGCGGCCCCGGCCCCAGGGTCACCCCGGCTTCGCGGCGCTCGACCGAAAAGCCGAAAACCGCCAGCCCGTTCAGCACCGCCTCGATGTCCGCGTTGGAATCGAGCGGGCCGAGCTCGACCCGGCGCCCCGACAGGGCCGCCGCGATCAGGACCCGATTGGCCGCCGACTTCGAGGTCGGCAGCTCGAAACGCGCCCGCGCCGGCGCCAGCAACGGCTGGATCCACACCCCGGCGAGTATGGCAGCCGCGGGCGCGCCCAGAGCCCTGGAATCAGCCCCGATCTCGCCCGCCTTTTCCGCCGCAGGGCGTGCCAGAGGACTCCGGCGGGCGGCTCGGGCGGTGGTGTGTTGCCCAGGTCGAGCGCGGCTCCGCCGGTCGGAGGCCGCGCGAGCATCGGCTTGCAGCGACGCTCTTTGGCCTCTGCGGCCTCCGGAGGGCGGCCCCAAGGCAGGCTGACGGGTTGGTGCAACTGCCCAGGCGCAGCTCCAGTCGATCCGTTCTCGGCCGGTCAGAGGCTGGGAAAAAATCGGCGCGCAGCGACGATCCCAGCCTCTGCGGCCGCCGGATGGCGGCCCAAAGGCATGCGGACAGGCTGGTCTGACGGCTCGGGCGCAGCCCGAGTCGATTTTTTCTCAGCCTGTCAGCTCGCCCCGAAGGCGCGCTCCAGCTGGCCGCGCTCGAGGGTCACCAGGCGGCCGCTGCCGAGGGGGTCCGGGACCACCGCGTGCACCCGGCCGTTTTCGGTCTTCTTGTCCTGTCGGGCGAAGTCCCACAGGCGCGGCAGGTCCGGCGGCGAAGCGGGGCGGGTCGGCAGCCCGAGCCGCGCCAGCAACGCCTCGAGGCGCGGGGTTTCCGCGGAGCCCGCGGCGCGGCATTCCGCCAGCATCCCCAAGGCCACCGCGTCGCCGTGGGGCAAGGCGAACTCCGAGGCGCTCTCCAGGGCGTGGCCCAGGGTGTGGCCGAAGTTGAGCCAGCGGCGCCGGTCGCGCTCGAACTCGTCGGCGATCACCACACCGAGCTTGAGCCGCACGGCCAGCTCGACCGCGCGCCGCCAGGCCTCCGCCTGGCAGGCCAGCAGCTCGGGCGCCCGGGCTTCGAGCCACTCGAAGGCCTTTGCGTCGAGCACCGCCGCCATCTTGACCAGCTCGGCCAAACCGCCGCGGCGCCCGCTCCACGGCAAGCTGTCCAGGAAGCCCAGGTCGCAGAACACCGCCTCGGGCTGGCGGATCGTGCCGACGGCGTTCTTGAGCGGGCCGAGATCCAGCCCGTTCTTGCCGCCCAGGGCCGCGTCGCACATGGCCAGCGCGGTGGTCGGCAGCAGCCACAGGCGCACCCCGCGCCGATAGGTCGCCGCCAGGAATCCGGTCAGGTCGCACAGGGAGCCGCCGCCGACCGCCAGCAGCAGGGCCCCGCGCTCCGCGGCCTGCGCCGAGAGGCGCGCCGCCAAATCGGCCCAGACCTCGATCCGCTTGACCGCCTCGCCGCCCGGCACGCTCCAGGCGGCGCGCGCGCCGAGCTCGCTCGCCAGCCGCTCCGCGGCCCCTTGGACCGCCGGATCGAACAGCACGAACAGCCCGCGGGCCGGCTCGGCTGCCAGCGCGGCCGCCAGCGCGCCGCCCAGGCCCTGGCCCACGACCACGCGCGTGTGCGCACCGGACGGGAACTGGAAGCGCTCGGACCACATCGTGCCGGAAGCATGCTAACCGGCCTTGGCGCGGGCCTTTCCCCTGGGGCGGGAGCCTGGCGGGCAGACGCGGGCCGCTCGAGCCGGGCGGCTTGCCGCCGGCCCGGTGCCGGCCGTCCAAACGCCCACGGGCTGCCGATCGCTCGACCTTGGAGGCCGCGGCCGATCGGCGGGCCCGCCGGGGAGCTGCGGGCGGGCTGCTAAACTCTCGCGCCCATGGCTCGCCCGCTCCGGATGCTGCTGCGCGGGCTGTGCCTGCTGTTGGGGTGTGGGTTGGGTCTGGCGGCGGCCGAGGCGCTGGTCGCCCGTTTCGATCCGTTCGGCGCGAGCTACCACCGCGAGGTGCCGTACTTCCTGAGCCGCGCGATCGAGTTCCCGCCCGACGCGATCCGGCCCGAGGGGCGCCTGTTCCAGCACCGCCCGAACCTGGAGATCGAGCTGCGCCGCTTTCGCTTCTGCAGCGACGCCCTGGGGCATCGCGCCGCGCGCCCCGGCCCGCGCCCCGCACCCCCCGCGGATCGACCCGCGCCCCTGCGCGTGTTGTGCCTGGGC
>JBIKLM010000245.1:0-6438 GCA_044359835.1 Planctomycetota bacterium | reverse complement strand
CCCGCTCCAGATCAGGGCGCGCGCGGCGGACTTGAGCTCCCCCGCCGCCAGGCAGCGCTGGACCATCATCTGGTCGGCCCCGTGGGTGCCCATGGTCAACACCAGACCGCCGATCAGGCCGGCGGCGAAGTGGCGCGGATCGCCCAGCCAATCGCCGCCCTGGAACAGGCGCAAACGCCCGGATTCGCGCGCGAAATCGAGCATCTCGGCCAGGCCGCCGGGCAGGGCTTCGAGGGCCCAATAGAGCGCCAGGACGCCGCCCAGCAAGTACAGCAGGCCCTGCAAGCAATCGTTCCAGACGATCGAGGCCATGCCGCCGAGCGCCGTGTAGGCCAGGGTCGCCAGGGACATGCACAAGAGCGCCGCGACGAAAGAAACCCCCAGGAAGCGCTCCAGGGCCGCCGCGGTCAGGAACAGCCGCAGCCCGTCGCCGATCGTGCGCGTCAAGAGGAAGGTGCCCGCCGCCAGCCGCCGCGTGCCGCCGCCGAAACGCCGCCCGAGCAGCTCGTAGGCGCTTTCGATGCGGCCGGCGAAATAGGCCGGTAGGAACAGGCGCGCCACCACCAGGCGCCCCAGGCAATACCCGAGCGCCAACTGCAGGAACCACAGAGAGCCGCCCTCGCGGAAGCTGAGCCCGGGCACCGACAGGAACGTGGCCGTGCTGGTCTCGGTGGCCACGATCGAGCCCAGGATCAGCGGCCAGGCCATCCGCCGCCCGCCGAACAGGAATCCCTCGAGATCCCGCCCGCGCCCCGCCGCCCGCCCGACCCACAGGGCCGACCCCAGATAAGCGGCCAGCACGGCCAGATCGAGAGCAGCGGGCATGGGCAGGGAAGCGGAGCCGGCCAGCGGCCGTCGCGCGCAGCCTAGCCTGCCTGGTCTGCAGGCGGATGTGCAGCTTGGGGCCCACGCTCCCGCGCCGGGGCGGCCGAGCGCAGCGTTGCCACGCTGCCCCGGGAGGACGGCCTGGGCGGCGGGCAAGGGAAGCACCAACTCGCCAGGCAACGGGCTTCTGGGCGCGAAATTCTTCGCCGCGCGCGGCGCTGGAGCCGAGCCGAGGTTCCGCGGGCCCGCCGACGCCGGGGGGGCGGCTCACGCGCCTCGGTCGGCGCACCAGGGGCCCGCGGGCGACCCTCCCCGGCAGCGGTCCCCGGGGTTGCTTGCGGCGCTTGCGCAGCCGAACACCTCCCCGCGGCCAGGCCTGGCCTCCGGGAGTCCGAGCGGGGCGGCGCGATCGGGGCTAGCCTTGGACGGTGCTGCTCTGGCTCGAGCGGCCCGTTCGGATCGGCCTCCCATCCCCCCATCTCTCCATGGATCGCCCCCTGTCCACCCTGGTCTGCACCCTCTTGCTGGCCGGTCCGGTCCTCGCCATCCAGGGCTTCAGCGACGAGCGTCAGCTCAGCTTCCCCTGCTCCTATGCCGCCCGGTGCTTCGTCGGCGACCTGGATGGCGACGGGGACCAAGATTTCGCCTGCGCGGGGCAGGCCTACACCACCTGGTTCGAGAACCGCGGGTCCGCGGGCTTCCGCCAGGTGCAGGTATTGGAACGGCTGACGAGCGAGTTCTCGACCCAGGGGGTGCAGTGTCTGCAGGGCGGCGATCTCGACGGAGACGGAGACATCGACCTCGTGACAGCCAACGTGCTGGACAAGCGGGTGGTCTGGTTCCGCAACCTGGGAGGCGGGGTTTACGGCCCGGCCCAGCAGCTGGCGGGCAACGTCAACACCCCGGCGGATTTGGAGGTCGAAGACCTCGATGGCGATGGGGACCGGGATGTGTTGTTCGTGGGCGTGCTGGAGAAGTCGATGTTCGTTTGCCGGAACCTGGGGGGCGGAGTTTTCGCGCCCGCCGTCGCCCAGCCGCCGCTCGATGAATTCGGCATCGTGCTCGAGGTCGGCGATGTGGACGGGGACGGGGACGCCGACGCGATCGTGGGCGGCAGCAGCCGCGTGCTGTTGCTGAAGAACAACGGAGCGGGGCAGTTTGCGCCGCCCCTGGTCGTGGAAGCGGCCGCTCAGGATTGTCGCGGGCTGGCCCTGGCGGACCTGGACGGGGACCTGGACCTCGACCTGGCGGCGGCCACGGTCTCCGGGGTCGGGGTGTCCTTGTATCGCAACCAATCCGGGACCTTCCAAGCCAAGCAGGTCCTGGCCGCTTCTCTGGGGGGCACCCAACTGGTGCGGGCTGTCGATGTGGACGCCGACGGGGATTCCGACCTCTTGGTCGGGAACAACGACCTGAATCTGCTGTCCAACGGCGGCGCCGGGGTGTTCGCGGCGCCGCAGCTGGTGTCAGGACCCGCGCAGGGGGCCGCCGACCTATGCGCCGCGGATCTGGACGCGGACGGGGCCATCGACCTGGTCACGGCCTCGGGTCGCATCTATGGGCACAAGAACCTGGGCGGCGGGACCTTCGCGGCCCGCGTCGAATTGACCCAGGGCCTCAATCAGTCCCGGCAGGCCGTGAGCGCCGACATCGACGGCGATGGCGCTGCGGACGTCGTGGCGCAGGAGGGTGGATCGCCCGACCTGCTCTGGTATCGAAACCAGGGGCTGGGCAGCTTCGCCCCGGAAGCCGTGCTGGTTTCGGTCCCGGGAGCCGTGCACGAGTTCGCCCTGCTGGACGCCGACCTGGATGGGGACCAGGACCTGGCCCTCGCCGGGCCCTTCGGCCTCGTTCTCTCCAAGAACGACGGAAGCGGGCAATTCGGGGCACAAGTATCGCTCGCGGGGGCCGGCATCATCGGCTGGGGCATCACCTCGGGCGATCTCGACGGCGACGGGGAGCCCGATCTGTGCTTCACCTACGATCAGACCTCCGGTTTCAGCTTCGGGCCGACCCGGCTCGGTCAGTTGATCAACCGGGGCGGCGGACTCTTCCCCGAGCTGAAGCAAATCGTCAGCGGGGCGAGCGCCTTACAACTCCAGGTCGTGGACCTGACCGGCTCGAGCCTGCCGGACATCCTCTACGTGCTCGGGTACTTCAACACGCCCACCTACATCCAGAACCTGGGCTCCCAGGGCTTCGCAGCCCCGGTGAACCTGCCGGGCAGCGTGTTCGGTCCGAGCACCGTCGAAGCCCTGGACTTCGATGGCGACCAGGACAAGGACGTGATCGCGGTCAGTTTCAGTGGCGCGCGCTACTTCCAGAATCAGTCCGGCAGCTTCTTGCCACAGACGCTCCTGCTTCCGGGCAACTTCGAGGCGGGCCGCTGCCTCGATCTCGATGCAGACGGCACGCTGGACCTGGTCCTGGCGAACGACTCCGGCCTGCGCTGGGCCAAGGGCCTGGGGGGAACGAGCTTTGCCCCCCCCACGACCATCGACAGCAACTTCCTGTCCGTCTCCTGCCTGGTGGTCGCCGACCTGGATTCCGATGGCGGTCCGGATCCGATCGCCATCGACTTCGGCGCCAACCGCCTGTCCTGGTTCAAGAACCTGCTGGCCGGGGATTGCGACCAGTCCGGCGCCGTCGACGCCCTCGAGATCGCCTCGGGAACCCTGCCGGACTGCGACGGCAACGGCGTTCCGGATGGCTGCGACCTGCTCCAGCCGGGCGCGGACATCGACCAGGACGGGCAGCTCGATGCCTGCGTGCCCCCGGCGCTGGTCGCCCAAGGGCTCGAGCTCTCGGCCGCCGCCGGCGGAGCCCAGCGCCTCGAGCTCCGCGGCCCCCCCGGAGCGCTCTACGGGATCGCCGGCTCCCTGTCGGGAACCTCGCCGGGCACCCCCTTCGGCGGGGCCTTGGTTCCGCTGCAGTTCGATGCCTACACGCTGCTCTCGCTCGAGCTGGCCAACCAGCCGCCCTTCACCGAGACCTTCGGGACCCTCGACAACCTGGGCTTCGCCGACGCGTTGATCACCCTGCCCGCCGGGTCCTCGCCGGCCCTGGCGGGTCTGCTGCTGCACCACGCCTTCGTGGCCCTGTCCCCCAGCTTCGACGTGGCGCTGGTCAGCAATCCGGTGCCGCTCGCTTTGGCGCCCTGAGCGGCGACCGAAGCGGCCAGCGAAAGGAGCCGCCCCGAGTCGGCGCGCGCCCGCCTCGGGCTCCGTCGCTCCGTGCGCTGGCCTAGACTGGGCGGCACCGCCAGGCCGTCGATGACCCAGGAACCGATCAGCGAAGGACGTCACCCCGCCGCGCGGGACCTCGACCGCTTGCCGACCGGCGAGCTGGTGCGGCGGCTGGTGGGGGCCGAGCGCGAGAGCCTGGCGGCGGTCGAGGCGGCGGCACCGGCGATCGCGGCGGCGGTGGAGCGGGTCGCGGCGCGGCTCGCGGGCGGCGGGCGTTTGTTTTACGCCGGGGCGGGCACCTCGGGGCGGCTCGGGGCCCTGGACGCGGCGGAGTGCCCGCCGACCTTCGGCACGCCTCCGGAGCGGGTGCAGGCGCTGCTCGCGGGCGGGCCGGACGCGTTGCTGCGCGCGGTGGAGGGCGCCGAAGACGACCGGGAGGCGGGCGCTGCGGCGGTGCGCGCCGCGGGGCTCGGCGCGGCGGACGTGCTGCTGGCGATCGCGGCCTCCGGGCGCACGCCGTTTTGCTTGGGCGCCTTGGAAGCGGCCCGGGCCGCGGGGGCCCTGGGCCTGGCCCTTTGCTGCGTGGCCGAGGCGCCCCTGGCGCGCGCGGCCGAGCTGGCCATCGAATTGCCCGTGGGGCCCGAGATGCTCTCCGGCTCGACGCGCCTCAAGGCCGGCACGGCCACCAAGATCGTCCTGAACGCGCTTTCGACCGGCGTGATGGTGCGGCTCGGGCGCACCTACGGGGATCTGATGGTCGAGGTGCAGGCCACCAACCAGAAGCTGCGCCGCCGCGCGCTGCGCCTGCTGACCACGCTAACGCCGCTCTCGGGCCCGGCGGCCGAATCGGCCCTGGCCGCCGCCGGGGGCGAGCTCAAGACCGCCGTGGTCGCGGCCCGGCTGGGCCTCAGCCCGGAGGCGGCGCGCGAGCGGCTGAAGCAGCACGGCGGCCAGCTGAGGAGAGCCCTCGGCGAAGCATGAATCCGCGCCCGTTGTTGGCCTTCGACGCCGGCGGCAGCCATATCCGCGCCGCCTGGGGCTCGCCGCGGGGCGGGCTGCCGGGCTTGGCCCAGGGCGGCCCCGGCAACCTGCGCACGGAGGGCCTCGAGACGACCCTCGCGCGGCTGCTCGAGTGCGCCGCCTGGGCCCAACGGGACGCACCCTGTGGCCTTTGGAATCCGGCCGCGAAGCACGGTGCCGACGAACGGATCGAGCCACCGGCGGCGGTCGTGTGCTGCATCGCCGGCGCCTCGGCCGGCGGCCCGGTGCTCGAAGCCGCCCTGGCCGCCCGGCTCGAGATCCCGCGGGAGCGCGTCTGGGTCCTGCCGGACTTCGAGGCGCTGCTGGCGCAGAAGGTGCCGCTCGCAGGCCCCGCTCGCATCGGCCTGATCGCCGGCACCGGCTCGATCGCGGTGGCCGTGGACGCCCAGGGCCGGCGCTGGCGCGCCGGGGGCCAGGGCCCCAGCGCCAGAGCGGGCGACCCCGGCAGCGCCCTGTGGGCCGTGCACTGGATCGCCAGCAGCCTGGGCTGGGCCCTGCCCGCCGATCCGAGCCCCGCGGCTCGGGCGGCGCTGCTGCCGACCTGGCTGGCACGCCTCGAAGCCCAGGCCCCTGACGCGCTGCAAGCCCTGCTCCAAAGCGCCGCACAGGCATTGGCCGAACTGGTCCGCGCCGCCCACCGCGCCGCGGCCCTGCCCCAAGACTTCGGCCTCCTGACCAGCGGCGGTTTCCTGGTCTCCCGCCCCGACCTCGCCGCCGCCCTCGGCCAACACCTCCGCCTCGCCGGCCTGACCCCGCGCCCGATCCCCTGCCCCGAACCCTGGCGCGGCGCCCTGCACCTGGCCCAAGCCCTCCACAGCCATGGCCCGCGCTGGCGCCCCCCTCCCTGAGCCGTGCCGCACACCAGTCGAACTTTTGCGCAACGGGTGGTGGCGGAGCAAATTCAATTGACCGCGAGTCGCTGCCTGTTGAGTTCCGGTCGCCGGGAATTCCCCTGCCTTGCACTTCTCCGAGTCGCCGCAGATGCGCCTCGGGCTGTTCAGTGGCAATCGAGTTCTCTTCATGGTCGATCGACTGGGTCGCTACCGGCTGTCGCTCCCCATTTTGGAACATTTCCGCGCAAGTGAGCCACCGGAATTCGCGCTCGGTCAAAGCACAAACCTGCACCTGCCTATCGAGTGGATTCCGCGTTGAGTAGAGCGATCGTCGTCGGGGGGGGCGTCACCCTCGTGGCTCGCGGTAAACACGTGCGACAAGCACTGCACCATGTCTTGGTGCGCAACGGCGCGCCCACAGGCAGCCTATCGACAATTCACCTAGTAGCCGCCAGCGTCATCGGTACCTCGCGGCGCGTGATCTCGCCTGCCAGCACGTCTAAAGTCAGCTCGACGGGCTCGTAGCCGTTGCATTCGACGAGGATCGAGTAGCG
>JBIKLM010000244.1:0-6500 GCA_044359835.1 Planctomycetota bacterium | reverse complement strand
GACCCCGATACCAGCCCAACTTTCCTGCCATGCTCGCCTGCTCGCTGTGCCTGCCCCTGTGGATCGCGCCCCTCGAGACCCCTCCGGTCGAGGTGCGGCTGTTGCCCGCGATCCAAACCGTGCCGACCGGCTGCATCGCCGAGGTCGATGTGCAGCTTTCGAGCAGCGCGCCGCAACTGGTCGCCGCCGTCGACGTGCTGCTGACCTGGGACCCCAGCCGTCTGCAGCTGATCCAAGCCCTGCCCAGCGACGAGGGTTGGCTCGTGGCGGCCTTCCTGGGGGACCCGGACGGAATCAACGACGATGTCACCGACGGGCAAGCGCTGTTCACGGCCCTGGCCAATCCAGCCTCGGGCCTGAGCCTGCCGCCCGATCGCAACGTGGCCACGTTCCTGTTCAAGGCTTTGGACAGCGGGACGGTTGCCCTGCTCCCCAGCTTGGGTGCTTTCGGCAAGACCCGCGTGATCGGCGCCCTGCCCGGGCTCGAGCTGCCGGTGACGCTCTCCGCACCGGCCGTGGTCATCGCCCAGGACGTGCCGTCCCTGGAGGTGGTGCGCCTGGGCACGCCGCCGAACCCGAACGCGTTCCGGCCGGGCCAAACCAGCGGCCCGGTGATCGGGGCCATCTGGGACCCCGTGGTCGATCACTCGAGCTTCTTCCCGGGAGCGCTGGTGGACCTGCTCGGGATCTCCCCGGTTCCGGCCCCCGTGGATCTGCCTTCGGTGTTCGGCACCTTCTTGATCGACATCGCCAATCCCTTCCTGCTGTTCAGCAGCCCCGCGGGCCAGCCCTTCCAGCTGCAGGTCAACTTCAACTGCGCTCTGGTCGGCCGTCAGGCCTTCGCCCAGGCGGCCTCTCTGGACGCGGTCGATGTGGTGCTGACCAACGCCCTCGACCTGACCGTGGGCACCTTCTGAAGGCCCTGGAGCCCGGTTTCCAGGGGTAGCACAGCGAGCCCCCGCAGGACCGGCGGTCGGTCTGGCCGAGGCCGCCCCCTCGAGGATGTCGCCTGTCCCGGCGCCGCGGGCCGCAGCAGGGCTGCTCGCTCGGTCCGGGCCGCGCTTGCTCGGGCGGGGCCCGCCCCGATCCAAGCCCTCGCCCAGCGGCGTCTCAGGGGCTGGGAAAAAATCGGCGCGCAGCGTCGATCCCAGCCCCTGCGGCCGCCGGATGGCGGCCCAAAGGCATCTGACGGGCTGGTCTGCTTGCTCGGGCGGAGCCCGAGTCGATTCTTTCTCAGCCTGTCAGGGCCGCAGGCGCAGCCAGACCCACTCGGTGTCGTCGGGGCGGCCGCTGCCGAGGTGGCGGCCGACGGAATGGGGGAAATTGTTGTCGTTGACGATCAGCAGGCGACCGTCGGCCAGCGGCAGGGCGGTCTCGATCGTCACATAGGGCAGCGCGAAGCGCGCTTCGGCGTCGGAGGGCGCGGACTCGGCGGCGCTGCGAGGGTCGCCGGGCAGGCCCACATCCAGGGGCAGGGCTCCAGCGAACAGCCCGGCGCACAGGTCCGGGTCCGAGCGCCAATCCGCCGGCAGCGCCAGGTCCAGCAGATCCGCAACTTCGGTCTTCTCGAGCAGGCTGCCCGGGGCGCCCAGGCGGACCTCGAACAGGCGCTTCCAGCCGCCGAGATCCCCTTGGCTGTCGTCGCGCTCGAGCACGAGCAGTCGACCTTCGCCGAGCCACTGCAGGTCGCCGGCCGCATTGGCGCGCGGCGATAGCGGGTAGCGCCAAACCCGGGCCGGCAGGGGCTGGCTGGCAGCTTCGCTCCCGGGCTCTGGGGGCTGGAAGCCGAACAGCAGCAGCTCCCGCGGCCCAGGCCCGGCCAGGGGCTTTTCCAGCAGGGCCAGCAGCTCGCCGCTGCGCGGATCGCGGCACAAGCCCTCGAAACCACCCGAGGGGCGCACCGTTGCCCCGAGCTCCGCGGCCCGGGGGGCCGCTTCCCAGCCCGGCCCGCCGAGCGGCCCCGGCTCTCCGGCCATCCACAGGGTCGGGCCGTAGGCCCGGGGGGCCGCAGACCCCGGCGGCTCGATCGCCCCCAGGCTCTGCGGCGCCACCAACCAGGCCACCGGCAGACCCCGGATGCGGCGCAGCACGCGCGCGTCGAAGCACTGCACCATCGCCCGCGCGGCGCGGTCGAAGCCGAGCGGGGCCCGCTCGAAGGCCCGCTCGAGGGCCAGGATCCATGCATCGAGCTGCGCTCCGTCGCGCTGCTCCTCGGGGGACGTCTTGAGTTCGATGTTGAAGCGCGCGGCAGCCGCATGGCGCGCACGCGGCGCGGACTGCCCGTGGTCGCGTCCATCCCCCAGCTCGTAGTGGCGCCGGTAGAACTCCACGAAGTGGACCAGGTCCGGGAGTTCGAGGGGCGTATGGGCGCTGTCCCAGCCGCGCGTCCGGGCGAAGGCCAGGGCGACCGGCGAGAGCTGCGGGTCGCTGCTGGCGGCCGCGAAGTCCGGATCGAGGCCGTCGGCCAGGCACAGGTCGCGCACCTCTGCCAGCGTCAGGGACGCGACGGGCGCCTCGGGGTTGGGGCGGTCGGCTCGGCGGGCGCGCAGCGCGCCGTGGGGCAGCGTGCGGTCGTGGGCCAGCAGCAAGCGGCCGTCGGCCGTGAGCTGGCAATCGAGCTCGAGGGTCGTGGCGCCCAGGTCGAGCGCCAGCTCGAAGGCCGGCAGCGAGTTCTCCGGGCGCAGCGCGCGGGCGCCGCGGTGCCCTTGGACATCGAACGGCGCCCGAGGCTTCGATCGCGCTGTGGCGGCCTCCGCGCCCGAGGCGAATGCGCGCAGGCGCTCGAGCACCAATCCCGGGTCGTCGCTGATCAGCCCGTCGACGTCCATCGAGAGCAGCGCATCGATTTCGGCAGCCCCATTGACCGTCCAGGGGATCACCGGGAAACCGGCGCGGCGCAGGCTCTCGAGGCCCAGGCGGTCGAAGGGCTCGCCCTGCTCGAGGAGCAGGCTGCGCGCCGGCGAGAGGATCAGCGGTCCGGCGCCGTTCTTGCGCACGGTCAGGTCCAGGGACGACAGCCAGCGCAGCAGGGTCGCCGGGCCGAAGGCCGGGTGGTGGGGCGAGCGCAACCTGTGGGTGGCCGGCGGATTATCCGGCGGCGGGCCGCTGGGGTCCGCCTCCGCCGAGGTTGGGCTGCTCCCGTCCCCCGGATGGTCGGCGGGCAGGAGCGTGGCGAGGCCCGAGGCGCCGGCGGCCAGCGCGCCCGCATTCGCCGGCAAGAGCAGCTCGAACGGCGGCGCCAGCAAGCGCCCGTCGGCATCGAAATGCAGCAGGAAGGGTCCGAATTCGTCGCCGATCCACAGGCTACCGTCCGGCAGGCGCGCCAACGATTCCGGATCCAGGTCGGCGCCGGTCAAGGGCCGGCCCGGGTCCTGGCCGCGCACCAGGGCGAACGGCAGGTGGGCGGCCGGGTCGCTGAGGAAGATGGTGCGCTCCGGGACGGCCGCGGTCCCCGCCACGCGGAATTCGACCAGCGCCAGCAGGCACTCGCGCGAGTTCTCCGGGGCCCCGTTGCCGTTGTCGAGCAGCGCCAGGAAGCGCTCCGGGCCCAGCTCGACCACGGCGCTGATCCCCTGGAGCCACTGGGGTGAGCCGCCGGGGAGCTCCGGCGGCTGCAGGAGCTGCGCCCCGCCCGGCAACAGCGAGCGGCGCTCGAGCAGGGCGCCGCGCCCTCGCTCGGCGGGCTCCTGGAGCGCCCAAGGGCCGGCCGCGAGGCAGGCGCACAGGCCCGCGAGGGACCCTCGGATCTTCGTACGGGCTGGGCCGACCATGGGCCCGAATCTAGCAGCCCAGCGCAGCGGAGCCGCCCGCCATCAGCCCGCGCCTTCCCGCGGGCGATGGGGGAGCGCGGCGCTTCGCGCCGGCGGACTCGGCGGCCTGCGCCCGCACAACGAGCGATCGAATTCCAGCGAGAACCGGCGAGTGGTGCGCGAGCCAGCGGCGTCCGAGCGAGCTGCCGAGACGAGCTGGAGATCCGAACTGCTCACACGAGCTGCCGATACGAGCTGCCGATACTAGCTGCCGATACTAGCTGCCGACACGAACCGGGAACGCGAACCGGCGACAGGAGCTGGCGAGGCGGGGGCCCTGCGCGCGGATCTGGCCGGCGGGCCGCGCCCCGCGGCGCTTCAGGTGCCCTGGCGCAGCACCACCGTGCGGATGGTCTGGATCACGATCGAGAGGTCGAAGGGCAGGGACCGGTTCTTGATGTAGAACAGGTCGTATTGCAGCTTTTGCAGCGCATCCTCGACCGTGTTGCCGTAGGGATAATTGATCTGCGCCCAGCCCGTCAGCCCCGGCTTCACGATGTGCCGTTGGTCGTAGTAGGGGATCTGCTTCATCAGGTCGTCGATGACGTGTTGGCGCTCGGGCCGCGGTCCGACCATCGACATGGAACCGCCCAGGACGTTGAACAGCTGGGGCAGCTCGTCGAGGCGGGTCTTGCGGATGAAACGACCGACGCGCGTGATGCGCGGATCGTTCTTCTGGGCCCAGACCGGGCCGCTCTGGCGCTCGGCATCGGCGCGCATCGAACGGAACTTGTTGACCACCACCGGCTTGCCGAAGCGCCCGGTGCGCTCCTGGCGGTACAGCATCGGGCCCGGGGAATCGAGGCGCACGGCCAGGGCGGTCAGCAGCATCAGCGGCCAGAGCAGCAGCAAGCCGACCAGCGCGCAGGCGATGTCGAAGGCGCGCTTGCTGGCTTCGCTGAGCGGATGGCGCCTGAAACCCTGGTTGAAGATCAGGTAGGAGGGCCGCATGGCCTCGACGGCGATCTTGCCGGTCAGGCGTTCGTAGAGCGCTTCGCCCTCCTCGACATTGAGGCCCGCCAAGCGGCAGCGCAGCAGCTGGTCGGTCGGCAGGGTCCCGCGTCGGTCCGCCAGGGAGACGACCAGGTCGTCGACGGCCAGCCGCCGGGCCAAGGCGAACAGCCCCTCGCCGGGCAAGGGCTCGATGCGCGGCACCTCCTGATCGGCGTTGGCCTCCCCGCTGGCCTCCTGCTCCGGCGAGCTGACCAGGGCGGTCGCTGAAGTCTCCGCTGCGACCAGGCGGCCCTCGATGGAGTGGGCGCGGGGCAGGGCCGCCAGGCGCGGACGCAGGGCTTGCCCCAGGCTGGCCGAGCTGCGGAAGCGCACCTCGCCTCCGAAGGCGTCGCCGCCGCCCCGCGAGCCATCGTTGCCCCCGAAGGCCTCCGCTGACAGCATGCCGACCAGCTGATAGCCGGCCGAGGCGCTGCGGGCCAGCTCGGCGCACAGGACGCGGGCCAGGGGGCCGTCGCCGAGCACCAGGACGCGCTCGCGCAGCCTCCAGGCCGCCAGCATCCAGTGGTAGAGCGGGCGCCAGAAGAACAGAAGCAGATAGCCCAGCACCAGGCCGACCACCAGGCTCTGGACCGCCTGGCTCGCGTACAGTCCCGGGAAGGCCAGCCACTGGCCCAGGTCCCAAAAGCGCGCGGCGCCCACGGCCAGGACCGCCAGGCCGATGCCCAGGCCGCTCGAGCCCAGGAAGCGGGCGAAGCGCTCGGAGCGCGCCGAGGAGACCCTGAGGTCGTAGAGCTCGTTGAAAGCCAGCGCCAGCTGGGCCAGCACGACCGCGATCAGGGTGCTCGCCAGGCAGCGCAGGAAGGCCTCCTTGCCGGTCAGGCCCTGGTAGGCCAGCAGGCGGTTGACCGGCCCGGTGCGCTCGCCCACCAGGTGCGCGGTCATGACCGCCCCCACGACCAGGCTCAACAGGCCGGTCTCGCTCAGGATCAGCAGGGCCTTGCGCAGCGGCAGGTAGTGGCGCAGAACGTGCAGCATGGGGACCGCCCGGGGGCGGGCGGCGTGGGCGCTGCCCCGGACGATTCGGGGGGGGCAGCGGCTCCCTGGCAAGGCCGGACCTCCGCAGGGGAGGCCCTAGAGTCGATCCTAACTCTCGGCCTGGCACGCGCCGGGGATGAAATGGGGCTTCGTCGGGCATCGGCCCCAGACCCCTTTGGCCTAGCCCGGCCCGCCGCCGAGGCCCCGCGGGGGCAGGCCCCTGGCCCCCGGGCCGCGGTCGCCGCGGATCGGTTGCGGGCCCTGGCCGAGTTCCTCCCGGCGGAGCGGACCTCGCCGGTCCGGCCACCAGCGCACTTCGATGCGCCGCTCGGGTCCATGGACCAAGACTTCGACCAGGTCGATGCGCGCCGGCGGCTGCCCTGGGCTCGCCACCCGCCGGGCCGCGTGGGACAGGCGCTGCCAGCGAGCGGGATCCAAGCGCCAGCCGGGCGGCAGCCAGAGCTCCGCCAGGCGCCGATCCCGGGCCACCGCCGAGCACTTGACCTCCGCCACCACCAGCCGCGGTCCATGCCGCAGCAGCAGGTCGACCTCCACGCCGCCCATCCGCACGCGCCGGGCCAGGGGCTCGAGCCCACGGCGCGCCAGGTGGCGCTCCGCTAGCCCTTCGCCCAGCCGGCCGAGGCGCTGGTCGTCCAGGGGACCGCGCTTGAGCGCCCAGGCCGGGAGCCAGCGCTCGCCCGC
>JBIKLM010000243.1:0-6519 GCA_044359835.1 Planctomycetota bacterium | reverse complement strand
GGTCCTGGGCGCCGTCCTTGCGCGCTGCGCCGCGACCAGCGACGGGGCTCGGCTCCGGTTCCTTGAACACTCCGAACAGGCTGCCCTGCCCGCTGCGGCGGTCCGCGGCGACCTTGGCCCCTTCGGCCATCAGGGTTTCCAGGCGGCTCGCGAGCACGCCCCGGTTGGCCCCGGTGAAGTCCCAGCAGCCGGCCTTGATCAGCGCCTCCCAGGTCAGCTTGGTGACCTCGTTGTGGTCGACGCCGCCGCACAGGTCCGCCAGCTGGGCACCGGGCGCATGCTCGCTGCGGGCCAGCAGCAGGGCCTCGATGGCCTTTTGTCCGGTGCCCTTGATGGCGGCCAGGCCGAAGCGGATGCCGTGTTCCCCCGGGCGTCCAGATCCAGCGGCCAGGGGCTCGGGCTCGAACTCCCAGCGCGAGAAGCGCATGTCCGGCGGCAGGACCTGCACCCGCGCCCGCTTGCAGTCGCCCAGGAAGGCGCGGATCTTGTCGGAGTCGCCCGACTCGCAGGTCATGTTGCTGGCCAGGAAGGCCACGCGATGATTGGCCTTCAAGTAGGCGGTCTGGTAGGTGATCAGCGCGTAGGCCGTCGAGTGCGACTTGTTGAAGCCATAGCCGCCGAACTTGATGATATTGTCCCAGATCTCCTGGGCCGCCTGGCGAGAACAGCCGTTCTTCTCGGCGCCATCGATGAACTGGGCCGAGAACTTGGCCATGATCTCGGGCTTTTTCTTGCCCATGGCCTTGCGCAGGTTGTCCGCTTCGTTGAGCGAGAAGCCGGACAGGTGGTTGGAGATCAACATCACCTGCTCCTGATAGACGATGCAGCCGTACGTGTCGCGCAGGATCGCTTCCAGGGCCGGGTGCGGGTACTCGATCGTCTCCTGGCCGTGCTTGCGCCGCACGAACATCTCGATCATGCCCGATTCGAGCGGACCCGGCCGGTACAGCGCCAGAGCCGCGATCAGGTCCTCGAAGCAGTCCGGCTTGAGCCGCGCCAGCAGCTTCTTCATGCCGTCCGATTCGAGCTGGAACACGCCCAGGGTGTCGCCCTGGGTCAGCATGCGATAGGTGGCCGGGTCGCCGGCGGGCAGGTCGTCCAGGTCGGGCGGCGTTCCGCCGAGCTTGCGGATGTTGCGCAGCGCCAGCTCGAGGATCGTCAGGGTGCGCAGCCCCAGGTAATCCATCTTGAGCAGGCCCAGCTCCTCGAGCTGCGGGGCCGGCCACTGGGTCGAGACGTCCTCGCCCTGGGTGCACAGCGGCACGTAGTCGGTGATCGGACGGTCGGCGATCACCACGCCGGCCGCGTGGGTCGAGATGTGCCGGACCTGGCCTTCCAGCTCCATCGAGAGCTGGAACAGCTCGGCCAGCTCGGGATGCTCGGCCTTGACCTTGATCAGGTCCTCGTCGGTCTCGAGCGCCTCGCGCAAAGAGGGGGCGTTGGGGCCGGCGGGGATCTTCTTGGCGACCGCATCGACGTCCTTGAGCGGCACGTCGAGCACCCGGCCCACGTCGCGGACCACCGTGCGGCTGGCCATGGTCCCGAAGGTGACGATCTGGGCCACGTAGTCGGCGCCGTAACGCTGGCGGGTGTAGGCCAGCACCTTCTCGCGGCCTTCCTTGCAGAAGTCGATGTCGATGTCGGGCATCGAGACCCGCGCCGCGTTCAGGAAGCGCTCGAACAGCAGGTCGTAGCGCAGCGGGCAGACCTTGGTGATGTCGAGCAGGTAGGCGACCATCGATCCAGCGGCGGAGCCGCGGCCGGGCCCGACCGGCACCCCGTTGCGACGGGCCCAGGCGATCAGGTCCCAGACGATCAGGAAGTACGAGACGAAGCCCAGCTGCCGGATCGTGCGCTTTTCGTATTCGAGGCGCTCGCGGGCGCGGGTGTCCGCGGCGCCGTACTTGCGCAGCAGGCCCTGCTCGAGCAGCGCGTCGAAGAGCGCCTCCGGATCCCCGCCGTCGTCCGGCGTGTAGCGCGGCACGTGGTACTTGCCGAATTCGATCGTCAGATCGACCTGCTCGGCGATGGCCAGGGTGCCGCGCAGCGCCCCGGGCAGGTCGGCGAAGGCAGCGGCCATCTCGGCCCGCGTCCGGAAGTAGAGCGTCTTGGTGTCCATCCGGAAGCGCTCCGGCTCGGCGCGCTTGGCCCCGGTGTTGATGCACAGCAGCACGTCCTGGACCTCGCAATCCTCCTCGCGCAGGTAGTGGATGTCGTTGGTGGCCACGATCGGGATGCCCGTGCGCCCCGAGATCTCCAGCATGGCCTGGTTGCATTCTTCTTGGATCTGGATGCCGTTGCGCTGCAGCTCCAGCCAGAAATTCTCCGGCCCGAATAGGTCGCGCAGCCGGATCGACAGGTCCTCGGCGGCCGGCCGCTGGCCGCTGCGGATCAGCTTGTTGACCTCGCTCGACAGGCAGCCCGACAGGCAGGTCAAGCCGGCGCTGTGCTGGGAGAGCAGCTCCATGTCGATGCGCGGTCGCACGTGGAAGCCCTCGATGTAGCTGGCGGAGGCCAGCTTGATCAGGTTCTGGTAGCCGCTGCGATCGCGGGCCAGCAGGGTCAGGTGGCTGTAGGGGTTGCGCTCGCGGTTGTGCGGATCACGGCGCGAGCCGCGCGCCAGATAGACCTCGCAGCCCAGGATCGGTTTGATGCCGGCTTCCTTGCAGAGCTTGTACAGCTCGATCGCGCCGAACAGGTTGCCGTGGTCGGTGAGCGCCAGGGCGCGCTGGCCGTCCTTGACCGCCGCCGCCACCAGGTTCTTGATCCGGTTGGCCCCGTCGAGCAGGCTGTACTCGGAGTGGACGTGCAGGTGGACGAAGTCGGGTTCGGTCATGATCCGCGGCGAGGAGGGGAGCGGGGCGCATCTTAGCCCTCGGCCCGCTGCGCTCCAGCCCGCCGCGACGGCCCGTCTCCTGGCCGCGCTCGATCCGTCGCCGCTGGGCCGGATGCGTGGGCGCGACGCTGCGGGCAGCCCCGGCGCTGCGCAACGCTGCCGCGGTTGTCGGCGCCGCCCGGGCGGAGCGGTCCCTGGGGTCAGCGCTGCAACAGCGCGCTGAACAGGGCCATCTGCGAGTGCAGCCGGTTCTGCGCTTGCGCGTAGACCAAGGAGCGCGGACCGTCGAGGACCTCGTCGGAGACCTCCAGGTTGCGGCGCACGGGCATGGCGTGCATCAGGCGTGCGCGCTCGCCCTGGGCCAGCAGCTTCTCGTCGATGCGCCAGTCCGTGTGCCGCGCACGACGGCTGGCCGCCAGGGTCGGGTTGCCATAGGCCTCCAGGCTGCCCCAGGAGCGCGCGTAGACGACGTGGGCGCCGGCCACCGCCGGCTCGAGCTGGTGCGAGAACTCCAGCGTGCCGCCGGCGGCCTGCGCGCCCTCGCGCGCCCGCTGGATCACCTGCTCGTCGAGTTCGAATCCCTGCGGGTGCGCCACGCGGATCTGCATGCCCTGGGCCGCGGCCATGGTCAGCAGGGAGTGGGCCACGGCCACGCTGGCGGGCTTGGGCGAGTGCACCCAGGCCAAGGTCAGGCGCTTGCCTGCCAGGCTACCGTAGGTCTCGCGCAGGGTCAGCAGATCCGCCAGGGCCTGCAGCGGGTGCCACAGGGCGCTTTCCATGTTGATCACGGGCACCTGCGCATGCTGCGCCCAGGCGGCGATCTGCCCGTCGCGCCGGTCCACCTCCCAGGAGGAGCCGACCACCGCCGGGCGCACGGCCAGGGCGTCCACATAGCCGGACAGGACCCGCGCGGCGTCTTTGATGTGCTCGGGCGCGCGGCCGTCCATGGTGGCGCCGTCGCGCTCTTCCAACTCCCAGGCGTCGCTGCTGGCGGTCAGGTTGATGGTCTGCCCGCCCAGGCGCTGGATCGCCGCTTCGACCGAAACCCGCGTGCGCAGGGAACCGCGGAAGAAGAGCATTCCCAGGGAGCGCCCGGTCCAGGGCAGTCCGCCGGGAGCACCGCGGCCGCCCTTGAGGTCCCCTGCGCGTCGCAGGACCGCTTCCAGGCGTTCGCTGCCCAGGTCTTCGAGTTGGATCAGGTGGCCGCGGGCGCCCCGCTCGCTGCGATCGGCTTGCATGGGCCAGAGCCTAGCAGCCGGCCCGGGAACTCCTTCGACGGTGGGGGACCGAGCGTGCCGACTTCCCGCGGCATCGGATTCCCAGCGCGTCGAAATCCGCACGGGAGGCTGCCTCGCGCCACCGGCTGGCGGAGCCTTGGTCGCCCGCTGCGGGCCCCAAGGTTCCAGGGACGCTGCCGGCGCTTCGCTGGCCGAATCTGCCCGGCCTGGCGCTCCGTTGGCCGCTCGGCCCGGCCCCGGGACCTTGGCCCGGGGGCTCCGGCGCGATTTTCTCGGCCGCGCGGAGCTTGACTCCCGGCGACCGCCCTAGCTAATCTCCCGCCCCCCTTGGGCACCCATAGCTCAATTGGATAGAGCATCTGACTACGGATCAGAAGGTTTCAGGTTCAAGTCCTGATGGGTGTACCACCCTCCGCCGCAGCCCCTCGGGGCTGTCGCGGCGGTTGGCGGCCGGCGGCGGCAGGGTCCCGGCCGGCCTCGGTGGGGGAGCCAGGGCAGGGATCCTGGGCCTCCGGGCGAGCGGAGATCGGATCGCGGTCGGAGCGGAGATCGCCCTCGGACCGGCGCTGGGCCACGCCGAGCCGGACCCCCGCGGCCGCGATGGTTTTGGGCCGTCGGCGAGCTCAGGCGAGGGAGCTGCAGTTGGCCCCGCAGCCCGCCCTGGCGCGGACTTGCCGGTGGGCCACAGCGGAGTGAGCACCGAGCGCGGGCGCCGGAGCGCCGCGGGTCCGTGCGCATGCCGGTTCGCTGGCTCGGGAGCCGCGTTCCCAGGAAACGCGGCCCCCCGCGGCGGTGCCACGAACGACGGACCGCCGGCGGCCAGGCGCACAGCTCGGTCCGGGGGGACGTGCCCAGTCCCCGATCCCTCGCTCCAAAGCGCCGTTCGGTCCGCGCCCGTTGCGGTCTCCCGAGCGGGCCACGCGGCCCCTTCCGCCGCGATCCAGCAGCCGCCGCTCGCGCGGCGCCCGGCCCATGGCCGCTGAAGCTCGCGGGCCCGCCGACCCCGGCGCCCCGTTCAGTCCCGAGGAGCAAGCCTGGATGGAGATCGCCCTCCGGCAGGGGCGTTTGGCCCTCGACCTCGACGAGGTCCCGGTCGGCGCGGTGCTGGTGGTCGAGGGTCGACCCCTGGCCGCGGACCATAACCGCACCCGTCAGGCGGTCGACCCCTGCGCCCACGCGGAGATCTTGGTCCTGCGCGAGGCGGCCCGCCGCCTGGGCGTTTCGCGGCTGGTCGGGGCGCGCCTGTTCACGACCCTCGAGCCCTGCCTGATGTGCGCCGGCGCGCTCCTGCATGCACGCCTGGCGGAGGTGGTCTGGGCCACCCGGGACCCGAAATTCGGCGGCGGGGTGTCCCTGGCCGGTCTGTTCGACCTGCCCGGCGCCAACCACCGCATCGCCTGGCGCGAGGGGCTGCTGGCCGAGGAGTCCCGGGCCCTGCTGCTCGGATTCTTCCGGGGCAAACGCGGTTCCCGGACCTGACGAGCCGGGCAAAAATCGGCTCGGGCTGCGCCCGAGCCGCAAGACCAGGCTGTCAGCACGCCTTCGGGCCGCCATCCGGCGGCCGCAGAGGCGGGGAACGCCGGCCCGGGCCGTGGCCCGCTCCCTTGCCCACGGGGCCGCCGGGAATTGCCCCCCGCGGTTGCCCCTGGGGGCGGCGGCCTCTAGACTCCGCGGCCTTCCAGCGGCCTGCCGCGCTGGGTTCTTTCTCAGGTCAGCCGACCGCACCCGTGCTCCCCCCCGGAGCCGCATGTCGGCGTCGCTGGCGGTTCGTAGCGTTTCGGATTGGTTCGCGGATCGGGAGCCAAGCAGATCGCCTAGAGGAACAACAGCATTCGACCTGGCGGGCGGGAAGCCGCGTGCCAGATCGGGCGGAGAGGTGCCAGAGCGGCCGAATGGGCTGGTTTCGAAAACCAGTGTGTCCAACAGGGCACCGGGGGTTCGAATCCCTCCCTCTCCGCCATTTTTCAAGCCGGCCGCGGCTGCCCGCGCTCGAGCCGCGTACCGCGCGGTGTCGGCGGCAGCGGGCCAGCGCCCCGGCCACGGGCCAGTGCCCCCGGCCCCTGTGCCCCCGGCGCTTTCGAGCGGCAGCCGGTTGACACGTTCGCCGCGCCCTTTGGGCGCCTTGTGGCGGGCTGGGCCAACAGGCAGGGTTTTGCAGTCAGGGCTCGTCTGCGATGGCGCATCGCCAGGTGCCCAAGATCACCGGGGCCAGGCCGATCGGCCTGGCTTCGGCGAGTCGGTTTGGTGCGGAGAGGTGTCCGAGCGGCTGAAGGAGCACGCTTGGAAAGCGTGTATGTCGGTATCCCCGGCATCGTGGGTTCGAATCCCACCCTCTCCGCCATTATTCCCCCACCCGAGATTCCCCCACCCGACCCCCCGCCCCCGCCCCCGCCCCCGCCCCCGCCCCCGCCCCCCCGTTCCCCCGTTCCCCCGTTCCCTGCCCTC
>JBIKLM010000242.1:0-6523 GCA_044359835.1 Planctomycetota bacterium | reverse complement strand
CGCCCGGGGCGGCGCCGGGTCGCCGGCGGGCTACACTTCGGGGCCCGTCGCCCCCCCATGCCCCCGCGAGAGAGCCCCCCCACGCCCGGCACCGGGCCTTCGGCCGCCGCTTCCCTGGCCGCGGACCTCGAGGCCGCCGCCCGCCGCCTGCGCCCGATCCTGGACGACCTCGGCGCCCCCCACGGGCTGGAGCCGCGCCGTGGTCCGCGCCCCGTGCTGGTCGTGGATCCGGGGGAGCTCTCCGCCCCGGTCAGCGAAGCGGACGGCCCCCTCGACGACCTGGCCGACGACGGCCTGCTGCTGGTCGCGGAGCAGGGCTCGGTGCTCGAAGGCGAACTGGCCCGCTGGCGCAACCTGGCCTGGCCGCGCTTCCATGCGGTGGCCCTCTATCGCCTGGGGCCTTGGGGCGTGCACCGCGAAAGCCTCTCCGGGCGCGCCAAGCTGCGCGAGCAGCCCGAGCCGGCCCTGTGCGTGCTGGCCCTGCGGCGCCGCGAGCACGTGCTCTCGCCGGAGGCGACCCGCGAGAAGTTCGACCAAAACGCCAGCGGCTGGAACGGCTCCCCGGGCGGACCGGGGTATCTCCACTTCCGCTGGATGCGGCGCTTCGTGGCCGAGTTCGCGGACCTGGCCGAGCTGCGCCGCCGCGGCGCCCGCTCGGTGCTCGATTTCGGTTCCGGAGCCGGCTGGGTCGGCATCGAAGCGGCCAAGCGCCTGCCGGGCTCGAGCCTCGACCTGTTCGACCCCTCGCCCGAGATGGTCAAGCTGGCCGAAGCCAACGCGCGCCAGGAGGGCCTTTCCGCCTGCCGCGGACGGGTCGGATTCGGCGAAGCGCCGCCCTTCCCCGGCGCCGGAGAGCCGCCCTACGACCTGGTGCTGTCTTCGGGCGTGGTCAGCTTCTCGCCCGACTTCGAGCGCTTCATGGCGGGCCTGGCCCGGGCGGTCAAGCCCGGCGGCACGCTGGTGATCGGCGACATCTTCCCCGGATCGCGGGGCATGGCCGCGCGGCGCCGCGAGCGCGCGCTGCTGCCCGTGCGCGAGCTGAACGGGGTCGACACGCCGGCCGTACGCGCCTGGCTCGAGTCCAAGGGCTTCCAGCACCAGGCCACCTGCGGCTACCAACTGACCTTCCCCTGGCCGCAGCTGATGCATTTCAACGAAACCCGCGGCCGCGGCCTGCTGTCGCGCCCGCTGGTGTGGGGCAACGCCCTGGCGGCGGGCTTGGACCAGCGCCTGGGCCACGCCCTCAAGCGGCAATTCGATTCCTGGGTGATGCGCTTCCAAGCGCCGGCCTGAAGCCGGCGGACGGCGGTCGCTCCGAGGCCCGTCCCAGCCCCGATCCTGCCCGCGCGGCAGCCCGGGCCCCGCTCTCGAAGGGGTCGAGCCCCGTGGCGCAGAAGGAACACCAAGCAGCGACCCGGGCCTCCCGGCGCGCTGCACGAGGCGCGGCATCCGGTTTGCATGCCGCGCCTTGGCTCGCGGCCTCCAGCGATCCCGCTCGCCTCTGGCGCCCCCTCCGCTCCCCCCACACGCAGCGCTCCATGTCTCATAGCCCGCCGAAGACCCTCCGGCCCGTTCGATCCCGACGCTGGCCCCAAGGCCGGCGCACCCAGGGCGGCGGCCGGCGCCTCGCCGTCCTGACCCTGGCCCTGTCGGGCGTGCTGCCGGCCCTCGTCCGGGCCCAGGAACCGAACCGGCCCGCGGCGGCTGAGCCCCTGCGGCTGCACACGGCCTGGAAGCTGCCCAAGTGGTTGGACCTCAGGCTCGAGCAGCGCACCCGCTTCGAGCACCTCGACCAGAAGTACAAGGCCGGCCAGAGCGGCTTCGACCAGCAGCTGGCTCTGCGCACGCTGCTGTTCGCCTCGGCGCGCTTCGAGCCCTTCGACCTGACCGCCGAGCTGATCGACGCGCGCGCCTATCTGTCGCCCGACGACGCGGCCCTCGACACCACGCAGATCAACGCGCTCGAGCTGCTGCAAGGCTATCTGGGCGGCAACTTCGAGCGGGTCTTCGGCCCCGAGGACGAGCTCGCGCTCAAGCTCGGCCGTCAGACCCTCGACCTCGGCAACCGCCGCCTGGTGGCCCGCAACGCGTTCCGCAACACGATCAACAACTTCACGGGCCTCCACGGGGACTGGAACTCCGGCTCCGGCATGGGCCTGCAGGCCTTCTACTTCCTGCCGGTCAACCGCCTGCCCAACGATCCGGACGGCCTCGATGACAACGAGGTCCAATTCGACGAAGAGCTGGACCGCACGCGCCTGGCGGGCCTCGAATGGAGCGACCGCTTCCTCGAGCGCGGGCTGGTCAGCGAGGTCTATGCGCTGAACCTCGACGAATCCGACCAGGGCGGCGTCAACACCCGCGACCGGCAGCTCTGGACCCTCGGGACGCGTCTGTTCACCGACCCGCTGCCGGGCAAGCTGCACTTCGAGTGGGAATCCGCGTTTCAATTCGGCGAATCGCGCAGCACGACCAACCCGGCCAACACGAACGACCTGGACCACGCGGCGCAGCTCCACCACTTGACCTTGGGCTATCAGCTCGAGGACGACTGGAAGACCCGCATCGAAGGCCTGTTCGACTACGCCAGCGGCGACGAGGACCCGACCGATGGCTCCTTCGAGCGCTTCGACACGCTCTACGGCGCGCGGCGCTTCGAATTCGGCCCCACGGGCATCCTGGGACTGATCCCGCGGGCCAACCTGATCTCGCCGGGCGCGCGCGCCTTCCTGCAGGTCAGCCCGCGGCTGCGCTGGATGTTCGCCCACCGCCTGATCTATCTGGCTTCGGAGCAAGATGCTTGGACCACCGCCAACCTGGTCGATGCCAGCGGAGCCTCCGGTCGCTACGTGGGCCAGGCCACCGAGTTCAGCGTGACCTACGAGCTGCTGCCCAAGAACCTGTGGCTCGAATTCGGCATGCAGCACCTGTTCGCCGGCAGCTTCGTCTCCGACGTGCCCAACGCCACCGGCCAGGACGATCCGACCTACGTCTATCTGCAGACCACCCTGCGTCTGTGAGCGGGCGGAGGGGCAGGCCGCAGTTGCACCGCCCGACCGGCCCCGCTTTTCGCCCGGTTGGGTCTTGATCCGGCGCGTGAGCGGATCCAAGCGACTCGGCTCCAGGCGACTTGGCTCCAGGCGACTCGGGCCTGGCCTGGAATTCATGGGCCGCGAGAGCGACCCAAAGCAGCGATCGCCGGCCGTGGCCGAAACGGCCGGCGATTCGGATCGTTTTCAGTTCGACTTGTTCTCGGTTCCAGCCGTTTTCAGTTCGACCGGGCATCCGTGGGACCGGCGGGCCGCGGGGCCTTGCCGGGGGCGCGCTCGGCTGCCGTGCGGCGCGGTTCCTTGGGCGGCAACGCTGGCAGCCGGTCCGCGGGCAGGGACCGGGCCAGGCGGCGTTCGCGTCCCGCGTTGGCGAAGTCGATCAGCGTGGTCAGCGTCGTGCGCAGCTCGCTGCGCGGGACGATGTTGTCGAGCATGCCCTTCTCGACCAGGAATTCGGCCCGCTGGAAGCCCTTGGGCAGGTCCTGCTTGAGCGTCGCGGCGATCACGCGCGGTCCGGCGAAGCCGATCAGCGCACCCGGCTCGGCCAGGGTGATGTCGCACACGGAGGCGAAGGAGGCGGTGACCCCGCCGGTCGTCGGGTGCGTCATCACGCACACCGAGAAGCCGCCGGCCTCGTTCAGCGAGGTCAGGGCCGCGCAGGTCTTGGCCATCTGCATCAGCGACAGGGCCCCTTCGTGCATGCGCGCGCCGCCGGAGCTGGTGAAGCACACCAGCGGCAGGCCCTCGGTGCGGGCCAGGTCGCAGGCCAGGGCGAACTTTTCGCCGACCACCTCGCCCATCGAGCCGCCCAGGAAGGAGAAGTCCAGCACCGCCAGGACCAGCCGGCGCCCGTCGATGGCTCCGAACCCGCACAGCAGGGCCTCCTGCTGGCCCAGGCGGGCCGAGGTCTTCGAGAGCTTCTCCGCGTAGGGCACGGAGTCGGTGAAGCCCAGTCGGTCGAGGCCGGACAGGTCGGCGAAGCGCTCCTGCCAGGTGCTGGGGTCCAGCAGCCCGGCGATGCGCTCCTTGGCCGGCAGGGTGAAGTGGAACGAGCAGGAGGGGCACACCCGGCCGCGCTCCTCGAGTTCCTTGCGATAGATCAGCGAGCCGCAGCTCTCGCACTTGAGCCACAGGCCGCCGGGCATGTCCTTCTTCTTCGAGAAGCGCAGCCTGGACAGGCGGCCGCCCTTCGATTCCGCCTCGGGATCTTCCCGGGGGCCCTTGGGGTCGGGCTGGCCGGGCTTGGCCGCCCCGGACTTGGGGTCTTGGTCCTTGGGGACGCTCATGGGCGCTGTGCGGGTTGGGGGCGGGCGGCCAGGGCCGCCTCGCGGAAGGCCCGGATCGTAGCCGGAAGGTCCGGGGAGCCAAAGATGGCCGATCCCGAGACCAGGACGTCGGCCCCGGCGGCGGCGCAGCGGGGCAGGGTCTCCGCATTGAGGCCCCCGTCCATCTCGACCCGGCCCCGGAAGCCCCTGGAGCGCAGCCAGCGCACCTTTTCGAGGGTTTCCGGCAGGAAGGACTGGCCCCCGAAGCCGGGGTAGACGCTCATCACCAGGACCAGGTCCAGCTGCGGGAGGAAGGGCTCGAGCACCTCGGGCCGGGTGTCGGGGTTGATCGAGATGCCCACCACCGGGACGGCCAGCTCGCGGTAGCGCCGGATGGCTTCGCCGGTCCGGCGCGGGCCCGTGGCCTCCCAATGGAAGGTCAGCACGTGGGCCCCGGCGGCCACGAATTCGGGGGCGTAGCCGATCGGGTCGCGGATCATCAGGTGCACGTCCAGGGGCCGCCGGGCCACCTTGTGGAGCGCCGCCACCACCGGCGGCCCGATGGTCAGGTTGGGCACGAAGTGCCCGTCCATGACGTCGACGTGGTGCCAGTCGGCGCCGGCCGCCTCGACCCGCCGGATCTCGTCCGCCAGGCGGGCGAAGTCGGCGGAGAGCAGCGAAGGCGAGATCAGGATCGGCTCGGCCATAGCCGCAGAGCTTAGTGCTCAGAGGCATGCGGACGGGCTGGTCTAGCGGCTCGGGCGCAGCCCGAGTCGTTTTTTCGCAGGCCGTCCGGCCCCGGGCGCGCGAGCGGCTGGGCCGGCGGGCTCACTCGGCCACGCCGAAGGAGGTACGCACCCCGCGGGCTGCCGCCAGCAGCGGCTCGTCGAGGGGCACCTGCCGCTGGCCGCCCGCCACGTCTTCCAGGGGGATGTCGATCACCCGGCCCCGCTGCACCACCACCATGCGGCTCCCGGCGCCGGTCAGCAGCAGGCGCACGCCGTGGTGCCCGAGCTCGGTGCCGAGCAGCCGGTCGGCGGGGATCGGGCTGCCGCCGCGCTGGACGTGGCCGAGGACCACGTGGCGCGCTTCGACCTCCGTGTGGGCGTCGATCCAGTCGGCGACCAGCTTGGCGATGCCGCCCAGGCGGATCGGATCGGGCGAACCCGGATCGATCTGGCGCACCACCTGCTCGCCGCCCTTGGGACGCGCGCCCTCCGCCACCGCCAGGATCGTGTAGCGCCGCCCGCGCCGGGCGCGCTCGCTGCAGACCCGCCCGAGCTCCTCGAATTCGAACGGGATCTCGGGCAGGAGCAGCACGTCCGAGCCCGAGGCGATGCCGGCGTGCAAGGTCAGCCAGCCGGCGTTCCGGCCCATGATCTCGACCGCCAGGGCGCGATGGTGGCTGGCGGCGGTGGTGTGCACGCGATCGAGGGCCTCCGTGGCGGTGGCTACCGCGGTCTGGAAGCCGAAGGACAGCTCGCTGTGCAGGATGTCGTTGTCGATCGTCTTGGGCAGCCCGATCACGGGCAGTCCGCCGCGTGCGAAGGGCTGCGCGCAGGCCATCGTGCCGTCGCCGCCCACCACCACCAGGGCGTCCAGTCCGGCTTCCTGCGCGTGGCCGAAGCACTCCTTGACCAGATTCGCGAAGCGCGGCCGCCCATCGGGCTCGCGGCCGACCTCGTGCCGCTCCGGATTGGCGCGGTTGCTGGTGCCGAGGATCGTGCCCCCCTGGGTCAGGATGTTGCTGACGTCGTCGTAGGACAGGCGCCGGATGCGGTTCTCGATCAGGCCCAGGAAGCCGTCCTCGATGCCGAAGACCTCGACGCCCGCGCCGAGCGCTTCCTTGGTCACCGAGCGGATCACCGCGTTGAGGCCGGGGCAATCGCCGCCGCCGGTCAGGAGCCCGATGCGGCGCAGGCTACGGGGGCGTTGAGAAGAAGGCATGGCGGCGCGGTCGGACGCGAGGTGGCAAGCGGACCAGGCCGCGGATCGAGGCCAGGTGGGAGAGATGCGTAGAGGGTTTTTGGCATCGGCACGCCGCGCCGATCCCAAGGCCCCCTCGTGGCCGCTGGATGCGGTCCGAAGGCCCCTCGGAGGCTGCCACCTGCAGCGCGCTCGATCAGCGCTTCTGCAGCACGGCGATGCCCGGCAGCAGGATGCCTTCGAGCAGTTCGAGGGACGCGCCGCCGCCGGTGGAGATGTGCG
>JBIKLM010000241.1:0-6536 GCA_044359835.1 Planctomycetota bacterium | reverse complement strand
CCCGCAGGCCCCCGGGCGGGATGCGAAAGGATCGCCGCCCCATGGCGTAGTCTGGCCGCAGGATGCAACCGCCCGAAGACCCCCGCGCCAGAGGCGCCCCTGCGGAACCGGCCCAAGCAGCCTCCGGCATGGCGTCGGGCGCCGGAGAGCCCGTGGGGACCGCCTCGGCCGCGGGGGCAAGCGCGGGGCCGGCCCCGACGCCGGCCCCGACGGCGGCCCCGGCAGCGGGCGCGACGGGCCGGGTGCTCTGCGGCAAGCCGGAGCGGCGCTGGATCGAGTCCGAGCGCTGGGCGGGCCTGGTGGCCTGGCTGGTGCTGGCGCTCTCCTCGGCCGCCGGCCTCTGCTACACGCTCTGGATCGACCCCCGGGACTGGGCCCCCGGTGCCGCCCTGGCCGCGGCCCTGGCCCTGCTGCTGCTGGGCGTCTGGTTCTGGGTGCGCCCGCCCAAGCTCTACGCGCGCTTGTCCTACCGCCTGGACGACCAGGGCCTGTCGATCGAGAGCGGCCGCTGGTGGCGCCGCTGGACCTTCGTGCCGCGCCAGCGCCTGCAGTTCGTCGACCTGATCAGCGGGCCGATCGACCAGCGCTTCGGCCTGGCGGACCTGGTCCTGCACACGGCGGGCAGCGAGGCCTCCGAGGTGCGGCTGCCCGGGCTGTCCCGGGAGGTCGCCGAAGCGCTGCGCGCCGAGCTGCTCACAGGACTCGAACGCGAGCCGCGATGATGCCCGCCGACGCGCGCCGGGTCCACCCGGCCTCCCTGGCGCTGCGCTGGATCGCGGCCCTGCGGCCCTGGCTGTTGCCGCTGGCGGCCCTGCTGCTGTTCTCGATCGGCGATCGGGAGCGGCTGGTCTGGATGTGGCTGCTGCTGCCGACCCTGCTGCAGTCCGGACTCGACCACTGGTCGCGCCGCTACGCGCTCGAACCCGGCGGGCTCTGGCTGCGCGAGGGGCTGCTCGAGCGCAAGGAACGGCGCATCCAAGCGAGCCGGGTGCAGCACATCAGCCGCGAGCAGCCGGCCTTGGCGCGCTTGCTCGGGCTGTGGGAGCTGCGCCTCGAGACCGACAGCGGCGGACCGCCCGAAGCGGTCCTGCGTTATGTGTCGAGCGCCGAAAGCGAGCGCATCGCCCAGCACCTGGGCCTGGCCGGCCGGGGCCTGGCGGCGGCCGATGGAGAGGACCTGAGCCAGTCCCTGAGCCTGCGCGAGCTGCTCTATCTGGGGCTGTTCGGCGGCCGGGGCTGGGCCCTGGCCTTCGGTATCTGGGCGGTGGCCAACGAATTCGGCCTGCTCGATCGGCTGCCCCTCGATGAGTTCGAGGTCGAGGTCGAAGGCACGCACTTCGCTCTCGGCCTGCGGCACCTGTGGCTGCTGCTCGCGCTGCTAGCGGGCGTCAAGCTGCTGGCGCTGTGCGACGTCTGCCTGCGCCACGGGGGCTTTCGCTTGCGCCCGATCGGGGACCGGCTGGAGTTCCAGAGCGGGCTCTTGACCCGGCGCCAGGCGCGGCTCAGCCCGGCTCGCATCCAGCGCGCGGCCTGGCGCGCCGGCCCCTTGGATCGGCGCCTCGGCCGCCTGGCCCTGTGGATCGACGCGGCCGGAGGCGAACGGGGCGGCGAGCAGGCCGAAGCGGCCTTCGGCGGCGCGCTGGTGCCCACCCTGCGCGAGGCCGACCGCGGACGCCTCGAGACCTGGCTGGCCCTGCCGCCGGTGCCGGAAGCGGCGGCCTGGCGCCGCTCCCCGCCGGCCCTGCTGCGCCGCGAGGCGATCGAAGCGGTCCTGCTCGGCGGCCTCTTGACCGCCCTCTCCACCTGGGCCTACGGGGCGCTGGGCCTGCTGGTGCTGCTGTTGCTCGGGCCCCTGTTCTGGCTCTACCTGCGCGCGCTCCGGCTGCGCCACGGCTTCGCCCTGTCGGCCGAGGGCCTGTGGCTGCGGCGCGGCCTGTGGCGCGAGGAGACCCAGTTCTTGCCGCGGGCCAAGCTCCAAGCGGCGCGGCTGTCACAGGGGCCTTGGTCGCGCCGCTTCGGCCTCTTGTCGCTGCACTTCGACAGCGCCCACGCGGGCGGCATCGGCGCGATCGCCAGCCTGCCCGGGGTCACGCCCGCGGCGGCCCAGGAGATCCTGGGCGCGCTGGGTCTCGGCGCCAGCGCGCCGAGCTGGATCCCGGCGGATCCCGTGCAGCCAGCGGAGCGGGGCGGCGGCGCGCCGCACCCGGTGGCCTGATCCGCCGCCACGCACGAGCCGCGGCCCGCGCGGGCGGCGCGGCCTTCAGACGTTCAGGTGGCGGAATAGGAACGACGGGATGCTCTTGATCACCGTGCCCACCAGCCACCAGCGGCGCTTGACGTAGCGCACGTTGGCCCGCGAGCGCGCCGCGGCCAGGATCTTCTCGGCGGCCTCCGCCGGACTGGCCAGCCAGAACAGCTTTTCCATGCCCTGGGTCATGGCCGTGTCCACGTAGCCGGGCTTGATCGTGCAGACGTGCACGCGATCCTCGGCCAGGCGGTTGCGCAGCGCCTCCAGGTAGGTGTCCATGGCGGCTTTCGAAGTGCAATAGGCCGGATGGCCCTTGCGGCCGCGATCGCCGGCGATCGAAGAAATGCCCACGATCGTGCCGTGGCGCTGGGAGCGCAGCAGGCGCGCCACCGGATTGGCCCAGGCGATCAGCCCCAGGGTGTTGACGGTCAGGATCTGGACATCCTTCTCGGTGTCGTACTCGTGGCGGCCCATGGCGGGCATGATCCCCGCGGCGAACACGAACAGGTCCAGCCCGCCGAGCTGCTGCACCAGCTCCTCGAACAGGGCCGGGACCTCCTGGCGCTGCTCGACGTCGTGCACGCGCACGATCAGGCGCCCCCCGCGCTCGTCCTCGAAGGCCTCGCAGCACAGCTCCAGCTCGGCCAGCTTGTCCGCGCGCCGAGCCAGGGCGGCCACCGCATAGCCCTCGCGCACCAGCTGCTCGACCAGCGCCGCGCCGATGCCGGTCGAGGCCCCCACCACCAGGGCCCGTTTGCCGGGCTCGAATCGCGGGGGCAGGGCGGCGGGGGCGGCGGGGGTGGCGCTGTGGGTCATGGTCGGGGGGGCCGGCGACGGGATCCGGGATTCTGGCCTCTGCCCCCCGGGAAACGAAGGCTCGGAGACGCTTCCGCGGCGGCCCCGGGCCGCGCTTAATGGGGCCATGCAAGCCGCCCGCCCGCGTCCGCTCCTCCCGCTGCTCACCTCGGCCCTGCTGCTCGCCTCGGCCACGCTGCTGGTCGCCGCCTGCCGCCGGGAAGCGCCCGCGCCCGATCCCGCCGCCGCGGTCGCCGCCCAGGTGGCCCGCGAGCGCGCCGCCTCGATGTTCGCCCAGGACCGCCTGCGCGCGGCGCTCGAAGCGATCCAGCCGCTGCTGGCGGTCAAACAGCCAGACCCGCAGGACCGCCTGCGCGCCGCGATCATCCATCTGGCGCTCAACGACCGCGATCCGGCCCTGGCGGAGCTGCAAGCCGCAGCCAAGGTCCTCGACGACTCCCCGGCCCTGCACTTCAACCTCGGCCGGCTGTATTTCGATTCGGGCGAAGGCGAACAGGCCCTGGTGGAGCTCGAGCGCGCCCACGACCTGGCCCCCGACGACATCCCGACCAAGCTGCGCCTGGCCCAGGCCCTGGCGGATCGGGTCTACGATGCCTCGGAAGCCGAGGCGGAGCGCCTGACGGCGGCGGCGCTCGAGCACTACCAGGCCCTGCGCGAGCGGGGCGTCGAATTTGCGGGCTCCTGGTTCCTGCCGATCCTGCAGCAGTACGCCAACCTGCTGATGCGCTCGGACCAGGTCGAGGCGGCGGACGCGCTTTTCGCCGAGCGCGACGAGCTGCTGGCCCGCGGCATCACCAACCCGAGCAGCACCGACCTGCAGCGCGGCAATTTCGGCCGGCTCGACATCCCCCGCCCGACCGGCAGCCGGGCGCCGACCCTGGCGGCTCCGACGCCCACGGCCGGCGCGGAGATCCGCAGCGAAGGGCCCGTGCGGCAGCTCGCCCGCGTGGCCCTCGAGGAGCGCTGGCACCCCCTGAGCGGCGATCGCCTGACCGACAAGCGCGGCCTGCCGGAGGGGCGCGATCCGGCCAGCGTGGTGCTGGACTTCGCACCCAGCGCCCCCGAGACCCTGTGGATCGACGGGCGCGGGCTGGTGGCCCAGCGGGCGGGCGGGCGCCAGGAGGTTTTGGTGCCCGGCGCGGTCGAGGCCTTCGCCGCCCTCGACCTGGGCGAGGACAAGCGCACCCGCGAGGTGCTCGAGGGCCAGCTGCCCGACGGCCGCGCCTTCATCAAGGACCACGTGCTGTTCACCGACGCGGAGCTGGCCGCGGTGCAGGACGGGCGCCTGCGCCTGTTCTCTCGCCCCGACTATTGGGAGTCGGGCCCCTACGAGCAGCGCCTCGAGCTGGACCTGCCCCTGGCCGGTCCGACCCGCGACCTGTGCGCCTGGGACTACGACCACGACGGCGACCTGGACCTGGCCCTGTGCGGCGCCTACGGCGCGCGTTTCCTGCGCAACGACGGGGTCGATGGCTCCGGAACCTTCGCGGACGACAGCGCCAGCTTCGGGATCCCCGCGGGCTTCGAGTGCCGCTGGCTCTTGCCCGAGGACCTGGACAGCGATCAGGACGTGGACCTCCTGATCGGTGGGCCCTCCGGGGCCCTGTGGTTCGACAGCCTGCGCGGCGGCCGCTTCGCGGACGCCAGCGCGCGCCTGCCGGCGGGCCAGGACTGGAGCGCTCGGCCCCTGGCGGCGGACTTCGATGCGGACTTCTTCGTCGATCTGTTCTTGCCGGCCTCCGGACAGATCCTGGGCAACGCTTTCGGAACCAAGCTCGCGCCCCGCGGCCCGGCGCGCGCCGCGCGCCCCGGCCAGGGCCCGGCGCTGCTGGCGGACCTCGACCTCTCGGGAGCCGTGGACCTGGCCTGGTTGGACGGCGCGGGCGCCCTGCAGGCCAGCTTCGAGCTGGGCACCGAGGGCGAGCGCCCGGCCCAGACCCTGGTGCCCGCGCGGGCTGAGCTGGGCGCCCCAGCAGGGCTGGCCCTGGGCCCCGGTCCCGAGCTGACCGCCGCCTTCGCGGCCGGGCTGCTGCCGATCGGCCTCGAGGCCGCCGGCGGCGGCTTCACCCTGGCGCTCAAAGGGGTCAAGGACACCGCCCACGGCCTCGGCGCCCTGGTCGAGCTGCGCGCCGGTCCGATCTATCGGCGGGTCTATTGGCGCGACGAGACCCTGACCCTCGGCCTCGGAGACCAGCCGCGCATCGACGTGCTGCGCGTGACCTGGCCCAACGGGGTCATCCAGAGCCAGGTCGACCTGCCCGCCGGCGCGGGACGGACCTTCGAGCAGATCGAAGGCCTGGTGGGCTCCTGCCCGTTCCTGTACGCCTGGAACGGCGAGCAGTTCGAATTCATCAGCGACGTGCTCGGCATCACACCCCTGGGCCTGCCGATCGCGCCGGGCGTGTTCGTGCCGCCGGATCACGACGAGTACGTGCTGGTGCGCGGAGATCAGCTGGCGCCCAAGGACGGCCTGCTGACGCTGCAATTCACCGAAGAGCTGCGCGAGGTGACCTACCTCGATCAAGTCCGGCTGTTCGCCGTGGACCATGCACCGGGCGTGGAGATCTTCCCCAACGAGCGCTTCACCTTCCCGCCCTTCCCCGAGGAGCACCTCTACACCATCGCCGACAGCGCGGCGCCGCTCGCGGCCCTCGACGACACGGGCCGCGACTGGGCGGGCGAACTGGCCGCCATCGACGGCCGTTTCGCCGAGCCCTTCGTGCCCCACCGCGGCCAATACATGGGCCTGGCGGATCCCTACACGCTGACCCTTCGTTTCGATCCGGCCGCGATCGCCGCCGCCAAGCGCCCCCGTTTGGTGGCCACGGGCTGGTTCTACTGGAGCGACGCCTCGGTCAACATGGCCATCGCGCGCCACCCGGACTGGGAGTTCGTGCCGCCGATCCTAGAGGTGCCCGACGGCCAGGGCGGCTGGCGGCCCCTCGGTCCGCCGGTGGGCTTCCCGGCGGGCAAGACCAAGACCATGGTGATCGAACTCGCGGGCGCCCTCGATCCGGCCGATCCGCGCCTGCGGCTCAGCTCGACCCTGCGGCTGTATTGGGATCGACTGATCCTGGCCACCTGCGGCGACGACGCGCCTGCCCAGCGCCACGAGGCGCCGCTGGCCTCGGCCAAGCTGTGGGAGCGCGGCTTCAGCCGCCGGGTGACCGCCCCGGGCCAGGACCCGACCTGCAGCGTGGTGCTGCTCGAGTGGTTCGACTGGCACGACACCGAGGAGCAGCCGCGCTGGAACATGCACCCCGGCCTCTACACCAAGCTGGGCGAGACCAAGCCGCTGCTAGGCGAGATCGACGACCGCTTCGTGATCCTGGGCGCCGGCGACGCCCTGACCCTCGAATTCGATGCGCGGGCCCTGCCGCCCTTGGCGGAGGGCCTGGAGCGCGATTACCTGGTGTTCTTCGATGGCTGGGCCAAGGATCGCGACCCCAACACCAGCGAAGCCCTGTACGTC